>CBDVBC010000159.1:0-4783 GCA_965372125.1 Candidatus Hermodarchaeota archaeon
GTGGGAGAAGATCATCCATATTTTGAAAAGTTGATTCTTAAACTTGGTTTGCAGAATGTGACATTTCTAGGAGCTATCAGCCACGACGCTATGCCAGCTTTTATGACATCGCTCGATTTGTACGTTGTTCCCTCCTATACTGAAACATTACCCACAACTGTGTTAGAAGCGCTATCAACAGGAACTCCAGTTATGGCTTCAGCTGTTGGAGGTGTTGCAGATTTCTTACAGAACAAATTAGGAATCCTCATACAAACCCCTGAAGAAATTGTTATTGCGGAAACCATTGATAAATGGCTAGAGCGACGTACTGAACTTAAACAGATGGGGGATTTGGGTCGCCGGCGCGTTTTAGAAAATCACTCATGGCAGAAAACGAGTATTCAAACAGAGGAAGTATATAGACAGTGTCTTCAAGAGAACTAGCATTATGTACAAGCTAGTCTACTCCATCATCTCAAAATAGAGCTTTTCAAGCTGCCGCGTTATTGGTCCTCGAGTGAATTTTCTCGTTACGCGTTTTCGCCCTGCCTTACCCATTTTAGAACATAATGAGGGATTACCAAGTAGCCGCGAAATACTTTTCGCGAGAGGAACTGGGTCATGGGGAGGTACTAGTAAGCCAGTTTTACCATGACTTACTACATAGGGTATGCCTCCAACATGAGTCGCGATGACAGGTTTTCCGCGCGCCATTGCTTCTAGCAGGACAATGCCAAAGGCTTCAGATCTAGAGCGAGAAGGAAGTACAAAGAGGTCACATGCTGAATATAGGTCACGCAAAACTTCACGAGAAACTTTACCTAGAAAACGCGTTGCATTCGCAACACCTAGTTGTTTACTCAATCTCCGAAGATGAGAAGATTCGGGACCAGAGCCTATCAAAACCAATTGAGTGGAAGGATTTCGTTTACGGACTCGACGAAATGCACGTAGGAGTGTACGAAGCCCCTTGTAGGGGACGAGCCGCCCAACAAAAAGAATCAACTGGGAATCAGATGAAAAGCCTAACTGTTTTCTTACAGTTGATGGGTCATCAAGTGATTCAAGGAAGAAGGGATCAACCACTGCAGGGATTACTGAGGTCTTTTCTCGATATCTCTGGAGGAAATTTGAGGTTTCAAGGTAGAGAGGGGAGGTCACGATAAGGCGGCTGGCAACACCTGCTGCTAAGTGGCGAGAGAGCCAGTAGATTTGTCCTAACCACTTGTGAAAGGAGGCGGGCTTTGGAACAAAGTCGCTTAGAAGAGCATCTGCATGATAAGTAATTGCTAGAGGAACATTGAGAAGGCGGCTGACCATGGCTGTAAGGTCCACGGTCATCGGCGAGTTGATGTGCGCATGAATTATGTCACTATCATCGCGTAGAAGAGCGGTGAAAAGACCTGGAAAAAAAGGATAGGAGAAAGGGCGGGCTACAGCGCGGTGCCGATGAACATGGATTCCCTGCCAGATTTCTTGGTTAGGGGCTCCCGGAGTACGGGAGGTATAGACTTTGACATGATGACCTGCGTCCACCAGACCTTTGGCGAGGTTGTAAGCGTATGTTTCGATGCCGCCCACTACTGGCGGGAAGTTATGAACAACTTGTGTAATACACAGCTTTCGCTTCATCGAGTCGTACACCTCATTACTACCCGTAGAATATTTCGAAGTCTAATTCGCTGTTACGTTTAAGGGTAAGTGAACCCAAATACCAGTATAGTCTATGGTATCGGTTAAAAGATTATAGCGCCATAACTCGAATGTTAAACGAAAGTTGATACCTGGTGTAGTCATGTTTAGCTGTGTGGAGAATAACCATCTATCTCCGTGAAGGAGGATTCGTTCGTATTCTTGAATGATAGGCGCTGAGGAGGGGTTGGTACTACTTGCCAACATAGTGGGTGTAGCTAATTTCGCATAAACGTAGAAGTATTGGACGATACCCATAAGGTTCTCGACTTCTATATAGAGAGTGACGTTGCTGTTTTGCGTGATATTGGTTGGATAATGTGTTTGTTGGTTTTCATCGAGAATACTGAATACTGGTGTTTGTTCTTGTGGAGGAAGTAACCAAAGTGAGATAAGAAGAGTGCTTGTCGATAGAACAATACCAATCATTAGAATTGTTAGAACGGTTTGTCCATGTTTTCTCATTTATCACTTTCCTCCTCTTTGGGAAGGCTGATTTTCATTCTTAGTAGGGTTCTTGTTCGTCGTTGCTTATGTTTCTGCCATCTTGTGATCAACAAGTATGTGATAACAACAGCAGCTACTACAACCGTAACGATAAGGAGTATCTGTATTGTGGAGTTAGTATGCGCGATTACCAAACGGCTTTGCGCCTCGTTGCTAACTACTTCAGCAGCATCCCTTGCACTTTCTGCAAGGAGGATTGCAGAAGCATATTCTGATACGTTATAAGCGGCACGGGCCAAGTTGAGATTATTTATTGCCATGTTTAGAGTCAATACAAGGTCTGTGATGTCGGCCCCCGCCAAGTCTGCTTGTGTGATTTGACCAAACGCTTCGAAGATTGCTGTTTGCGCTGTGTCTATTGCCTGTTGCGCTTCAATTTGAGAAGCTGAATGATTAGACGCCAAAACTATCCCATTAGATAAGACAATAAAGCTCAAGGACAAAATAAGCGCTAAGTAGATTGTATAGCGAGACATCAGCTTTCACATCTTTTGGGTTTACCATATTAGGATGGTAAACGTAAAAAGAGTATTGCACTATGTGGGCGCGGCAGGCTGTTATCGATGGTACTTAAGAATGGAGATAGTCATGTTCCTGAAACGGTGCGTCAACTGGTTCTTGAAACATTACATTCTCGTCGCGTCAATACAATTCGAGAAGTGGTTCGCGCACTAGAAGTGTCTGGTGTAAAACAGGCGGTAAGCCTAAGAGTTATTCAAGACCTTGCTAGGGAGGGTGAAGTCATCCTCAATCTCCCTGGTGCTCCGGATGATGCAGTAATGGCACCAGTTACTAGCTTGAGGCAGTATTTGGGGAGCAAGCTAGCAATGGATTTGTGGCTGACGTTACTATTACTTTCCCTGGGGATAGCGACCACCTTCCTGATTCCTAACTTGTTTCCTCTGGTAATCGTTCGCTGGATATTTGCTGGGATATTACTAGTGTTCATCCCAGGGTTCGCCTTTGTTCGCAGCCTCTACCCCTTCGACCGCTTTATAGATTACTGGGAACGGCTCGCCCTCTCCATCGGCCTTAGCATTGCTCTTGCCATTCTTGTTGCTTTTGCACTCAACTTCACTCCTTGGGGAATCACTATCGATGGCAATCCGCTTCCTGTAGCTATCGGGTTAACACTCGTCACTTTGTTATCTATCTTAGTGGCTACCTATCGTCGTGTGCATGTCCTAAAACGAGCAAACAAGACTGCTTAGCAGAGCACGGTTGACGGTTTGGCGCCTTTTCTGATGTGACAGTTTGGACAGACCCGGGCACCCGGAGGAATAGCAACGCCAGCTTCGATAACTGCGCCATCACCAACGAGAGTTAGTTCTTTGAGTCGAAGTTGAGCTCCAATAATGGCACCCTGCCCAATCACTACATGTTCCAATACAACATCGTCTCCAATGACTGCATCATCAAAGACAATACTATCACGGATTCGTGTATTTTTGCCGATAGCCACATTCCTTCCGAGAGTGACATTAGGTCCAATCTTACTGGTGGCGGCCACCTTGACACTCTTGCCCACTACTACAGGAGGCGTCACTTGTACACTCATTTCTAGGAGGGATTGTGGTAATATGGTTACATGACTTTCCTTCATAGCCGCAGCGAGAACTCCACGATTTGCCTCGAGATAGGAAGTGGGTGTCCCAGTGTCAATCCAAAGTCCCTTATGTTCCCATCCAAAGACGATTCTATTCTTGCATAGGTTTGGGAAGATTTCGCGTTCAATAGAAACCCTCTTTCCAGCTGGGATTTGGCTAAGCACGGACTCGTCCAATACATAGCATCCAGCGTTGATTAAATTACTGGGCGCAGTACCTGCAGCAGGTTTCTCATGGAAGGCACGGATTCTCCCCTCTGGGGTGATATCCACGACACCATACCGGGAGGGGTTATCAACCTGATAGAGTGCGATGGATGCTATCGCTTGGTGGCTTCGGTGTTGATCTAGGAGTTGTTGGTAATCAATGTCGGAGACGATATCACCGTTGAGAACCAAGAACTCGCCGCTCCCTCGGAGATAAGTTTCCGCTTGTTTTATCGGACCAGCTGTTCCCAATGGTTCATCCTCTAATGAATAGTGTAGGGTAACACCAAGGTGTGCACCATCACCTAGAGCTTCTTGTATCTTATCAGGACGGTAGCCAACCGCAAGTATAATCTCATTTATTCCTTGCCCCGCTAGTTTCTCAATCATATACTCGATGAGAGTGGAGGAACCCAGAGGAAGAAGTTGTTTGGGTCGGGTACAGGTTAATGGACGTAAACGTGTACCAAATCCACCTACAAGAATTACTGCAATCATTTACAATCCCACCACCTAGTACATACATTCCCCAAAATTGTTAGAGGTAGGAGGTTTCACCAGGCTCCCAGTCGTCACTGTCACTGAAGCCAAGACGTTCCTGTTCCCATCTGAATATACTCTGGTTGTTAGCCACTTGAGTGGTAAAATTTATTATTTTTGCACTTACGTCCTCGCCGTAAAGGTTGGGTACAGCACGCATTCGCTTATTCAGCTCTTTATTTTCAACAATCTCCCGAATGACCCGAAATACAACATCTGATGTAACAGGTGGTGCCAGAACATTAGCAC
>CBDVBC010000160.1:0-4724 GCA_965372125.1 Candidatus Hermodarchaeota archaeon
TTGTCGCCGTGACGCTCAAAGTTAGGGTCTGAGCGGACACGGATCACCACATAGTGGTCGCCTGGTCTGCTTCCGCTTTGGGAGGCTCCTTGCCCTGAGAGGCGTAGCATTGATCCCGTGTCGACGCCCGGTGGAATGGTAATCCGAAGTTGCCGTTCTTTGTTGACGCTGCGGCGACCCCGGCACTCCTTGCAGGTCTTTTCAGCGGTGCGTCCTTGACCTCGGCATGAGGGACATTCGGAAATGCGGATGACTTGGCCGAAGGCTGAGCGCTGGAGTTGACGTAGCTCGCCGGAACCTCGACATCTTGAGCAGGTGATTATTTTACTGCCTGGTTCTGCGCCACTCCCCTGGCAGTGGCTGCATCGCTCAGGGCGTTTGATTTTAATTTCTCGCTCAAAGCCCGTAAAGGCTTCTTGGAGGGTTATCTGGAGGTCGTAGCGGAGATCGACGCCTCCAGCCCGTTGGGAGGTGCCGCGTCGTTGTTGGCGGCCCATGAGGACGTCGAAGATGCTGCTGAATCCTCCACCGCCGAAGCCACCGATTCCCATGCTACGCAGCAGATCATCAAAGTCGACGCCACGGAAGATATCCTCAGAGCTATAGCGACCTGATATTCCAGAGTGTCCGAAGCGGTCATACATGCTTCGTTTCTCAGCGTCGGAGAGAACCGCGTAGGCCTCGGAGATTTCCCGGAACTTCTCAGCGGCGTCGGGCTCCTTGTTCCGGTCTGGGTGGTACTTTAGCGCTAGCTTCCGGTAAGCTCTCTTGACATCCTCCTTGGAGGCATCCTTTGAGACACCAAGAACTTCGTAGTAGTCACGTTTGCTGCTTCTACTCACGCTGAGTCACCCAGTAATAGCATAGTTCGGCAGGTGAAAACTCTTTTATGTCTTATCCCCGCGGGATTTCTTGATAATGGAGGCATTCCTGTGAGTTATGAGTGGCGAATTTTCTTTACAGATAGTTCATTTGACCCCTGGAACCCCGGACAACAGGAGACAAAGGAACTAAAGGATTTCTTAGCAAGAGAAAAAGTACAGGGAGGGAGGCGAGATTACTACTTTGATCTCCAGGATTTCGGTGTAGGACTAAAAGAACGCTGGACAGGGAAAGGCGAAGCAGATAACCCTCCATACTTGGAGTTGAAGGTGCGAGAAAGGAAGGAGGGCGAAGTAGAGTTGTGGGAAAAGTGCATCAGAAAACGGATTGAAAAACCAGTAGATGAGAGTCAAGGCTTAGACCTAGAAACTATCCGAAGTCATTTACGAGTAGAACTTGAGACTCCTGGACCGAAGATCGGGAGATTTCTCAAGAAGATCGAAGAAACCCTGGTAAGGCTTGAGAAGGGCTTGCCAATAAGAATCAGGGTCAGTAAGGAGCGACGGCGAGCTAGAATATTGCTCAGTGGCTATACTGGTATGTGGCATATTGTTGTTGATGAAGGAGACTACAAGGGTCTTGTTCAGGTTGAACAGACAGAGCTTGAAATATCTCGAGGAACAGATTCCAGGCGTTATAGGTGTAGAACGGTTTGTGTGGAAGGAAAGGAACTCGCCCCTGTAGAACAGTTCAGAGACGCCTTCATTCTGCGAGGTAATGGGCTGGTAGCAGGATATCCTGAATTCCTAGCAGATATTAGAACGCCCTAGTTAGAGCATTTGATGTATTGATGGAATCTTCTATTGAAGTGATTAGTATGTTTCGAGAGTCAATTAAGGGATTCTATGCGGAGTTTGTACAGGGTGAATGGCGACGCCTCGTGAAGGACCCCTACCACCAGCTCGAGTTCAACACGACGCTGCACTTTCTTGAGAAGTACCTCCCCTCTGAAGGATTGGTCTTGGATGCGGGGGGAGGACCAGGTCGATATACTATCGAGCTGGCAAAACAAGGATATGATGTTGTTCTCCTAGACTTAACTCAGGAGATGTTGGCAAAGGCAAGGCGTCAAATCAGTCGGGCGAAAGTCCGTGACAAAGTCCAGCAGATGGTTGAGGGATCAATCGACAATCTCGATATGTTTGAAGACAACAGCTTCGATGGGGTGCTCTGTCTAGGCGGACCACTGGGACATCTGCTGGATGTTGGTCAACGTGAGAAGGCAATCGAGGAACTACTCCGTGTCGCCAAGCCCAGAGCACCAATTTTCGTTTCGGTGATTAGTCGGTTGGCGCTGTTCCGGACCGCGTTGGTGGTCTTTCCAGGGGAGCTAGGTGTGAAACCCGAGGTGTACATCAAGATTCTCGAAACGGGGCGCTACGAGGGTGGATACGGCTTTACAGCCGCTCACTTCTTTCTCCCTGAGGAGTTGAGAATCTTGTTCCAGCGGCAGCAGGTTGAGGTCCTCGAAATGGTGGGCCTACAGGGACTAGCATCGGGCCATCGAAGAAAGTTGAATCACCTAGCCCGACACCTCCCAGAACCTTGGAAGCTGTGGCAGAAAATCCACTTCGCGACCTGTACCCATCCCAGTGTGGTGGCAACATCAGAACATTTCATGATAATTGGGCAGAAGAGATAATCCAGTCTCCTATTCTTTTTCAAATAGCCTTTCAATCAGCCAAGGAAGAAACCGGTTGCCATGTTCTCTAACAACGAATTCGAGATGGGAATCATTGGAGGATTGAAACTCGGTGTCGCCATCATCAAAAATCTTGAATGTACCACGAACACTTTCGTATTTGACGCGGTGACAGGCTACAGCGAGAGTGAGAGGATCATGGGGACAGGTGCCCCGAATGGGTCGCCCGAATGCTTGGGAGCGATATTCTAGCCATATCTCAAGCATGTCACCAACGATTCGTACTGCTGGATGGCTAGCTGTGCGGAATCTTTCGATGGGAGGACCATCTAACCAGTAGTGGCGTGTGGCATCATTTGTTACGATGCGCATTGGAACTCCCGCCGCGAGTACCTTGCGGGCTGCCACAACATCGCATCGAATGTTGTGCGATGGTCCTGCACAGTAGGCTTTGCTGAGCTCAAGAGAAGCTGGCCATTCACCGGGAAAGACTATACTGCCACCCATAAAGACCAGCTCACCGAGAGCAGTGGCAAATCGGGGTTCTACGTCAATTGCTTGGGCGATGTTAGTCAATGCGCCTAAAGCAACCACCGTGACTTTCCCGGGTTGTGCGAGAACCGTCTCGATGAGCAGATCTACGGCGTTGTCATTAATACTGAAATCTGACAAAGGTGCCTTGACCTCTTCTGGGGTAAGCACGCCTTGACCTTCCGTGCCCGCATACCAGATAGGAAGTGGGGAGCCCTGTGGTTCTTCGATTCCAGCGGCAATGGGAATGTCAAGTCCTGCGGCTTGGACTATCTTGCAGGCAATTTTTGCGCGAAGAGCTGAATCACCATACACCGTGGTTATGCCAAGAATATTAACATCTGTAAGGTGAAAGGCTAGCAGGAGGGCCAAGGCGTCGTCTATGTCTGAGCCGATATCTGTATCGATGACAAGGAAAACCATGATTACTTACTAGAAGGATGGAACATGCTCTAAAAAGGCGAGGATGGCAAGGAAGATAGCCTAACCCAATGACGACAACCCAAAGTGTTTTTGCTTTCGTGGACTAGCGAGCAAGAACGATAATCCTACTAGTTAAGGATTCAGTCTTGGGTTTTATTCGTCTTCGTCAACTACTTCAAAGTCGGCGTCTACTGCGTCTTCAGCCCTGCCCGCTGATTCATCAGGTTTCTCAGCGCCTGGGCTGTCAGGGCCAGTTGCGCTTTGTTGTTCTTGTTGTCGGGCTTGTTCTTCTGCTACTTGCTGATAGACCGCTGTGCTGACGGCTTGGAGGACTTCGGTGAGTTTCTCCATTTCTGCCTTGACCTTTGCCAGGTCCTTTTCCTGGATGGCTTTCTCCAGTGCGGCGGCGGCTTCCTCGACGCTTTTCTGGTCGTCTTCGCTGACTTTGTCGCCGAGGTCCTTCAAGGTCTTCCGGGCTGAGTATACCATTGTCTCAGCTTTGTTTAGTTCCTCAATCTCTTCGCGAAGGCGTTTGTCCTGTTCTTCGAACTCTTCTGATTCTCGGACCATCCGCTCTTTGTCTTTGTCGCTGAGCTTGGTTGATGCAGTTATAGTGATTTTCTGCTCGTTGCCAGTTCCCAGGTCCTTGGCGGTTACATGGAGGATGCCGTTGACATCGATGTCAAAGGTGACCTCGATCTGGGGGACGCCTCGTGGGGCTGGAGGGATTCCGGTGAGATTGAATTGTCCAAGGGAAATGTTGTCTGAAGATCTGGTTCGATCTCCTTGGAGAACATGGATTGTTACGACTGTTTGCATGTCTGCTGCGGTGCTGAATATCTGGCTATGCTTGGTAGGAACTGTTGTGTTCCTGGTGATGATGCGGGTCATGACACTGCCTAGCGTTTCGACTCCCAGTGACAGGGGTGTGACATCCAACAAGAGCAGGTCCTTCACTTCGCCGGTGATCACGCCTGCTTGTATGGCAGCCCCAAGGGCAACTGCCTCCATTGGGTCGACTCCACGTTCTGCTTTCTGGCCGATGAAGGTCTCGACGTATTTACGGACGATTGGCATTCGTGTGGGACCGCCTATGAGGATTATCTTATCGATATCCTTGGGTCGGAGCTTGGAATCGGATAGAGCTTGTCGCATGGGACCATCGCAGCGGTTGATGATGTCTTGGATCAGGTCTTCGAGCTTTGCCCGTGTAAACTTTTTCTTCAGGTGCTTATCCTTGATGATG
>CBDVBC010000161.1:0-4716 GCA_965372125.1 Candidatus Hermodarchaeota archaeon
TGTTTCTCCCGGGACCGGACCGCCAACCCATAAAAAAAACATTTCTGTTTTTAAAACACCTTTTACGCACTTTGAAGCAACTTTTACAAAATAATCCACTCCTTTACGGTGGCTTATTTTTCCGGCTCCGCCAATCACAATTGCGCTAGCTGGAATTTTTAATTGCTGCCTAATTTGCTCGGGTGGTATTTTTTTTGATAGTTTAATCACCTTATCTGCATCGATAAAAACTATCTGTAAGGAATGCGGAATAGAAACGGTCATAGAAGAGCAGAAGCCAATATATGATTTGCTAGCTACTTTGGTTTGTCCTAAATGCGGCAGTCAAAGCGTGGAAATAATTCAGGGTCGAGAATGCATCATAAAGGATATCAAGGCTGTTGTTGACTCTGACTGAATACTATTCGCTTAGCAATAGTGCGTCGACGCTACCCGTTTGTCCTGGCCTGCTTGTTACAACAGCTTTGCCTTTTTCGGTTTCTATTATCGCGCCTTTTGTGATGATTCCGCGTCGATCTAAATCCACATCTGCGGGGTTCTGTAGGACTTGGATTATCCTCAGTTTCTCTGATTTGCCTGTTTGTCTGTCAGTGACATTTGCATGAGGAGTAGCAAGAAGTCCCAGCTTTCTTCTTCCTCCCAGAGTGTGTTTCATCCGAAGCTTCTGCTCCCCGACTATCGTTTCAGTGGCTTGACTGCCACGCTCATATTTTCGGTGTTTCCGGGAAGGCTTACGACGGGCGCCAGTCGAATAACGCTTAGACTTACCTTGCCACATTGGCATTTTTGTTACCTCTAGTTGAATGAGAACCAGGTCAGGTGGTTTTAAACGTTTCGGGAATTGCAAAGAGATAAAGGCATTTCAGAGCTGTTGCTTGAAATGATTTGAGGTGGATACTACTTGCTAGATGGTGATTTCAGTCGAGTAGAGCTTGCTCATGGGGCAGGTGGACGGGCGATGACTCAGTTCTTGAAGGAAATCGTCTTTCCATGTTTTCAATTAAACACGATTAATGGCGGGATTGGTTTACCATCAGCAGATGATGGTGCTACGATTCCCCTAGGAGACAAAGAAGTTGTCGTTTCGACAGATAGTCACACGGTGACCCCATTATTTTTTGCAGGAGGGGATATTGGTAGATTGGCTGCTGCTGGTACTATCAATGATGTTGCAATGATGGGGGCTCGCCCGCTTGTTATGACCTGTGCTCTGCTTATTGAGGAGGGGTTTCCAATCGGCGACTTGCGTCGCATTCTTGGTTCTTTAGCAACTACGGCACTTGAGGAGCAGGTAGCAGTTATCGCAGGTGATACAAAGGTTATGCCGAGAAACACTTTAGACAAGCTTGTTATCTGTACAACAGGTGTAGGTATTGTGGAACGGGGAAAAGTCGTGGTTGATAGTGGTGTTCAGCCTGGTGATAAAATCATTATCACAGGACCCATTGGAGATCATGGCATCGCTATTCTTGCTGAAAGGGATGGACTCGCCTTCGGGACTGAGCTGAAATCAGATGTTGCACCTTTATGGTCCACTGTGAAAGCAGCTCTTGATATTGGTGGTGTTCATGCAATGAAGGACCCGACACGAGGTGGCGTAGCTGCAGCGTTGAATGAAATAGCCACAAAATCAGGTGTGAGTATCTGGGTTGATGAAGAGATGTTGCCAATACGACGTGAAGTTCAAGCAGCCAGTCAAATGTTAGGGCTGGATCCACTTCAAGTATCATGCGAGGGGATAGCCATTATTGCTGTAGAAGCGGGAAAAGCTGAGGCAGTGCAAGAGGCCTTACAGAAGACCCGATATGGCATTGATGCAAGAATTCTAGGTGAAGCAAAAGCAGAGAGGCAAGGGCTCGTTCTTATGCAAACCAAGGTAGGAGGCACTCGTCTTATCCAACAGCCCTGGGCAGAAGCGATTCCTCGCGTTTGCTAACTTGTAAATCTTGTTAATATCTGTTCAATACGTTTCCAAAGACCCGAATTGTCACAAACCGTGATTGGACTTGTATCCTGAAGCTTGGCTTTGTGGTCAGTCAAAAGAAGCTTTGCGACGTGTTTTGTGATATGCTTTAGGAGTACTGGGTTATAGTCTTTTGAACTACAGAGAACAATAAGAGCAAATGGTAATGACTGGAATGTGAACCGCCAACGCCCTGCATCCAGTCGTTCAATGGAGTCTCCTGAAGTTACATGGCTCACAAACATATTCAAAGCTGTAAAGAGTCCGCAAAGTATTGAAGGATCAGTTTTCATACTTAGCGGCTCGAACATTCGATAGAATAATGGACATCCTGATTCGCGCATAACAAAAATTGCATAAATACCTGTGGATTTACCGTGACTGTCTTTCTCTTGATCTATTGATGGATTTAGTGAAGCAGTGTAGAAGCGAGCCAAATCAGAAGCCTCAACTGTTATGCTCTACTCGTAAGTATTAATTTAAACTCACAAATTAACACGCAAAAGGAGTTTCAAGGTTAGTTATTGGTTTACTGATTCCTGCTCTTTTTCTTGTTGTTGTATCCTACGAATCATTCGGCGAAGTTGAACTTTAAGTTTTTCAAGGTCATAATCAAACCCAAAGTAATCTGCGAACATCCGACTTGTGGTTAATTCCTTGGATCGACCCTGGGGTTGTGATTCTATGAATCCTAATCCTTCCAGTTGTCTGATGTGTTTGTAGCAGTGTGAGCCACGGTATTCTACAACTTGGGACTGGAGTGTTGGTTGTTTAAGAGCGATGTAAAGCAGTGTTTTCAATTCACCCAAGGAGAGAAGACCATGAGGAGCTAGTGCAGCAACACGTTCGCTAAGATTAGGATCCAGTTGGAGGACAAAACGTTGGCGGGGAAGCTGAACTAGGACCAGGGCGCCTCCTCGGGTTTTATATTCAGTGACGAGTTCATTGAGTATTTCACGAATCCGTTTTAGTGTGGGCAACTGAGTGGCATCTTGGATTTCATGAATGGAGAGAGGGCGCCCTGAGATGTACAGGGCTGCTTCAACAAGTCTCTTATCACCTTGCATCTGCTTCAACCTCATCCCTGTTAGTTTCTAAAAATTGGATTAAAATATCTCCATAGCCCATATTCTGTGATATGAGTACTTTACTCTCACCTATTAGAAACATAAGAGTAAGAAAGATACGGATGATTTCTACACGGGTTAAACCTTGTACAAATTCGAAGAAAGAAACGGGATTCCTCTTGCGACTAGCTTGGCGTAATCGATTATATATGTTGTGCATCCATTTCCTAAATTCAAAATCTGATTCTTGTTTTTGACCAAACGTCTCAGGGGTGGGTAGTACTGTAACGCGACGTTTTCGTTTTCGCTTTGAAGTAGGGAATACTAATTCACGTAAAGCTTCTATAAGTTCTGTTTCAGAAACTGGACGGACCTGTTGTCTAAATGGAGGACGAATTGGTGGGAGGAAAATATCCTCCTCAATTTCCTTGATAGCCTCCTCCTCTCGACCAAATTCAAGAAGATACTCAGTCTTGTATCGGAGCAAAATCGCCGCTGAAAGAAGGGCCCGTCCACATATACGGAAATCAAAATCTTCAGCAAGCAGACGACCTATGAATCCATTAACTAACTCTGCCAAGTCAAGCTCCCAAGGACTGATTTTCTGGAGCTCAAGGATATCAGTCAAAATACGCCAAGGTTGATGGAGCCAGAAAGGGTCCTGACTACTTGTCGTCAATTACCTCACTTTTTTACGGAATTACATTGATATTATCGTCCGAACTTTCGATTATCATTTTAGGAAAGCCGCACTGCCAACTGCATATAGATAATTCCTCACCTAATAATTGGTACATAAATGCTTCCGAACGAAAGCAGTCTCCAAATCCCATAACGAGAGCAATTATTGATTCTCACAACATACTTCTAATTACGAGAGCGCGACTTCTCTATCATCAGGACTCCCTCTTCGAACTTTATTGAGAAGATTCGAGATAAACCGTCAACCATCGCAACGCCGTATAAAGTATGAGCCCACCGAATAGTGATTTCATTGTGAGAAATTATTAAGAATTGAGACTTCTCGGATAATTTGTTGAGAAGTCTAGCGACTCGTTCTGTGTTAGTAGGATCGAGTGATTCATCAATTTCGTCTAGGAAGAAGAAAGGAGCCGGTTGATGGAGCTGAAGAGCGAAAATGAAAGCAAGGGCAGTAAGTGCTTTTTCTCCACCTGAAAGAGCATCAAGATATAATACGCGTTTTCCTTCAGGGCGTGCTTTCATACGAACCCCGCCAAGGAATGGGTTCTCCGGATTTTCTAGTTCAAGTTGTCCTTCACCATCTGCTAGCTGCTCATAAACCTCAGCGAAGTGCCTTGAAATGCTAGTAAAAGATGTCATGAACACCTTGAATTTCTCCGCTTCAGCTTTACGCATTGCTTCAAGTATTGCTTCGCGTTCATCACGAATACTTTTTTCCTTCACGGATATTTCTTCGTAAGCTTGTCTTACCTCATCGAATCGTTCAATAGACTTTTGGTTGATTAACCCGAGCTCTCCCAACTCTTGCTCCAGTTCTGTGATTTGCTTCCTTAGGCTATAGACACTAGAAGGTAATGTTGGCGCAAGCGGTGGCTCTAGCCCTTTGACCTTTTCCTTTTGCGTAGTGAAGCGTTCTTCCCAATTTTCAATGCGAACTTCAAGTTTTGATCGACTATTCCGCTCCTCGCTAATTCTAGTATTTAG
>CBDVBC010000162.1:0-4715 GCA_965372125.1 Candidatus Hermodarchaeota archaeon
CCCCCCTGGTATTGTGAAGCTCAGTTCTCTTATGGCGTATGCATCGTTTTCACCGTCGCTTGAGATGTAACTAAAACTGACGGTTTAGAATAAAATGTCACTGCTCCAATCTACTTCTACTGACTTCTCTGGCTCCTGTAGCGGGTCCTCCCAGCTTAACAGCTTCACAATTCGTTGGGCGTTAATATTAGCCCCCCGAAGGACGAGAAGAAAGCGGGGTAACATGAAACTGAATGCATCAAAGGAGGCTAGAAGACCCAGCACTCTGACGAGCGTACCCACCTGATAAACACCAAGCAGCACGTAATTTGAGACATAAAGGAAGGAGAGGAAAGTAATGGTTGTCATGATCAAATGAGGTATGTAGAATGACGCTAGTCTAGCTTCCCGGGTTTGCAGTCGCTGGTACTCCTTTGAAGCCTGCTCGAACTTGTTCTCCTCATATTCCTCGGTGCCGAAGGCCCTGACAACCTCAATTCCCCTAAAAACCTCTTGGCTAATCGCTGTGATTACCTCATTCTGTTCCGATCTCGCCCGCCGCACTGGTTCCACTTTTTTCGCATAGCGATATGCAAAGAATAGGTAGAGTGGTGCCCCAACAAGCATCAAGAGGCCCAGCGTCGAGTCAATCATCGCAAGAAAAATGGAGGTAATCACGAGAGATCCTAAGGATGTGATAATATTCCGTAATGCAGGGTTCAAGGAAAAGCGAACCCATCGAATATCCTGCATCGCCACCGCTAACAACTGCTTACTATCTACTTGGTCATGGAAGGTCATGCTGTTTTCTTGGATGACCTCAAAGAACTCCTGCCGGGCATCCCGCTCCCATCGAAGCGTCATGATGGCAAACGCATAGCCTACAGCAAGGATAGTGACAAAGAGTGCACCAGCAACCCCCAGAATTATCCAGCAATAGTAAACAAATGTTGATGTTAAGCCCAGACCATTGTCTACAGCAAATTGCAGCGCGTCAGTTGCATCACCCAAGAACCAACCCGGAAGAACGGTGAGCAGAGCTCCAAATAGCGCAAGCCCCACTGCGAGGACTGTCAACCCCTTGTACCGACCAAGCGCTGAAAGCTGATACCTCGTTGCGCTTTTGTATCTGCCTTGGGTCATATATTTAATCTCCGAGACTGTGGACACAAAGACAAACACCATAAAAAATGATTGCCCCTTACATCTTTTGAAGGTTGAAGAAAGATGACGTTTGAAGAACTAGCTCTAGCCTATGATAATGCTATTGATTGGGAGCTGCGGCTGAAACGAGAAATCCCCTTTCTAGTAGATTTAGTCGATGGAAAGGGGGAAGCAAGAATCCTAGATTTGGCCTGCGGCAGCGGGAGGCACGCGGTTGCTCTAGCACAGCAGGGATACAAAGTCGTAGGTCTAGATAAAAGTAAATCGATGATCAAGGCAGCACGCAAGCTAGCGCGAAAAGAGAAGGTTACTGTGGACTTCTTGGTTGCAGATATGGTTACAATGAAAGAGGCTGTGGAGGGTGAATTCAATCTCATTACCTGCCTTGGTAACTCTTTAGCGCTGTTGCCAAGTTATAATGTGTTGAAGAAAACGATAGCTGCCGTCCACCCCCTTTTAGGAATCGGAGGGATGTTTTCTGTTCAGACGCTAAACTTCGAAGAAATAAGGAGATCCGGGTTCCGTTTCTTCCCCCTCAAAGGAGGGTACACCGAGAACGGTTTGGAGGTAGTCTTCACTAGGTTCTTCGAATCGATTGAACGCAAAGATATAGTCACTATGGTATTGTCTTCTTTTCTGAAACAGACCGAAGGTTGGGCTTCTCATGTCTCAACACAGCAAGTCTTACAGCTCGATAAATCCATTCTCGAGAATGCCCTTCGGAATGCAGGGTTTTCACAAATGAAATTCTATGCTAGCTACGCTCGTCAACCTTTTCTGCCCGAGGAGAGTCGAAACATTCTGTTCGCTGCAATACGGTAACACAATATTAGAAAAATCAGATTATCTAGGAGTTCCTGAACGGAGGGAATGGTCTACCACTCTGATTGCTCGTAGAAGTATTCCGGCTTCCACTCCGATTGCCAGTGTTGCCGTCGCCGCCTCTTGCTTCTTCGTTGCTTCTGGACGCGGCGGTACCGGATTAACGATTCCGCCTTTTTGAGAAGAACTGGGTCTTGTAGCCGTTTCTGTGCAGCAGCTAATGTTCGGTAATAGCGGATGCTACCATCTACCCATACTATGGCGTAGCAGACATTGAAGCCCACGGGTGGTTCAGAAAAGCCCCCAGACGAATCTGCTACCGGAGTGTCAACTTGCTTCCGTCGAATGATATCAAGGAGCTTCTTCTCAGACGACATCGTTAGCCACTTTGGTATCTGGCTTAGAATCCGATAAATCTCTTTCGCATTGTTCTCGATGCCGTGAGGCGGGGGAGTCTGCCTGTTCCCAGTTCAGGATCAGATCCATCGTTTCCTCCGGAAGTAAAGCAGCATCACAGTCCCAAGGGCTAGCATACTCAGGACAAGAATCGGATAACCTAGCGGGAAGTCAAGTTCTGGCATGTAGGTGAAGTTCATGCCATATATTCCGGAAAGAACGGATAAGGGGATGAATATCGTCGAAATAATCGTGAGGATCTTCATTATATCATTCATCCGGTTGCTGACACTCGACAAGTAGACATCTAGCATACCGGACAGTAGATCTCGGGAGGTTTCGACGGTGTCCATTACTCGTATAGTATGGTCGTATAAGTCTCTGAGATATCTATGATTAGCTTCTGTTGAAGGTTCAATGGGCTCTCTCCGCTCCAGGCGGCTAACGACTTCCCGGAGAGGCCAGATTGACTTCCGCAACAGAATCATTGCATGTTTTAATTTGTGGATAAATTGTAGGGTTGCTTGAGTCGGGTTGCTGACCAGTTCCTCCTCTAGGTTTTCGATTTCTTCTCCGAGTTGTTCTAGGACTATGAAGTAGTGGTCTATAACAGAGTCGATTAGCGCGTAGGCGAGGTAGTTTGCCCCCATTTTTCTTATACGGCCCTTGTCGTCCCTGATCCATGCTCGTATGGGGTCGAAGACATCGTCCTTCTTTTCTTGGATTGATATTAAATAGTTCGAGCCAAGGACTAGGCTGATTTGCTCTAAATCGATTGACTTGTTATGGGCATCATAGTGCACCACTTTGAGAACAACATAAGTGTAATCACCATACGTCTCTGTTTTTGGTCGTTGATCAGTGGCTAGGATGTCCTCAAGGACCATTTGGTGCAACCCAAACTCTTCACCTAGTTTCCTTATGGGCTCGATTTCAGCAAGTCCCTCCACCATTACCCAGGTCGTTCCCGGGGCTTCCCTGAAGGGGCGAATCTCTTCGATGGGGTCAATTTCTTCCTCCTTGACTTCCGTCTCCGTGTATGATAGCACATGGATTTTCGTTGTCTTGCTTCGTTTTTCTCCGACGTGAACGAGGCTTCCTGGGGGGAGCCAGACCTTCTCTGATCGCCGGTTTACTTGTTTCGTCAAGCTGAATCACCTATATTGGTTAAGGGAAGCTCGCTTTACCTCTTGTTGAGTATTCTTTTATGTTTATCAGGGGCGATTCCCTGACACCTACGCTTCACAAGTTTCTTCGTTTTTTTGGAGCTGTAAGCAGTTTTGGGCTTTAGAAGCCTATTTGTGCCCTAGTCTTGGCGGGGGATTAATGATAGGTTGAGGCTCGAAGGCGTTGTTGGTCCAAAACTTACGCTCTGTTTGGTTGGCTGAAATAGAGGAGGAAGTGCATACTTCGGGAAGTTGCTCCAACTGACTTCTAGCCCTATTCGTTCGCCTTCTCTCACTTCGACACCTACAGCTAGCATATCGACTTCAATTGACCTGTAGGTTTTTAGGGGCCTTATCAAGGAGATTATTCCGTCTCTAAGTATTCGCTGACTATCATCAGATTCCACTAGAACAAGCTTTGTTGTAAAATGAGTTTCAGGGACGCTGGTTTTAGCCCAGAGATTTGCAGAAACAGGACCCAGTAGTATGAGAGATTGTTCAAAGGGTGGGGTGTAGAATCTGAGGATATCCTTTCTTTCTGATAGGTTCCGTTGATCAGCTGGACCGGGCATAATGGGGTCTTCAAATTCCCAAACTGCACCGCCTAGTGTTGGAACTGGGTTATTTGAGTCAACAGGGATTTCGCGGTCATTTTGTTCGGCGGGGGGGTTTTGGCTTAAGCCTTCTTCGGTGTCTAAATACCATTTTTGCTGGGTGCAGATTTTGGGTGGCCACGCTTCAAGGTCTACCCAGCGATTTGCGCGTAATATGAATGCCCGTATGACTTGAGGGGCCTTCATGTGTGCCCTATTCATTGCTCCTTGAAAGTCTGCGACTGGATTACCCTTTCCCTTTTCACCAAAGTCATAGTCTCCAACCTTGCCTTGGCTCTGCATGTAACCATTATGTCCCCAAGGACCTATTATCAGATCAGGTGCGATTCCACCGATCTGCATCAGCTCTTTGTATACAGTAAATGTGGCTTGGAGCATGAAGTCAAACCATCCACTGAGGAGCGTTACACGGGTTATGAGGGGACGTGTAAACCTTGCCCGAAGTCTTTGCCATATCCTCTTTTCAGGGGGGGTTAGGAACAGCTTCCAAATGTGATCCGGTTCACCCTGTCTTCGAACTGCTTCGGCTAGGCTGTCAGGTTTTCCCGTGGGCCAGTTCTTCTTGATACGTTCA
>CBDVBC010000163.1:0-4713 GCA_965372125.1 Candidatus Hermodarchaeota archaeon
CTATTGATGAGTTGAGCGAGGAAGAACTAGAAGAACTACTAGAGAAGCTAGGTATCGAGAAAGAAGATCTCGAGGACGAAGACGAAGAAGCTCTCGATGAAGAGGACGAAGACGAATAATAAAGCTCCCGAAATCAATAACTGAAAAAGAACTATCCTTCACTCATTAGATGTGCATGTTCTCGATTAAGCAGTGGATTTTAGGGCTGCTTAGTCGAAACCCACATCAACCTCGCAAAGTAGGGCGGATGAAGATATGCCAAGATGGTCCGAGCTGACTCGAGTTAGCTTCGAAAGAAAAGCCAGGGGAACTAAAGTCGCAGTGATGATCACTGGTGCAATTGAAGCGCACGGTGACCATTTGCCCTTGGCACTGATTTGGTTCTACCATCCTTTCTGGCTGAAAGGATTGCTCAAAAGACGAAGGCTTTGGTGCTCCCGCTGATTCCCTTTGGGGAGAGCTGGTCCTTCGATGTCTTCAAAGGCACTGTCTCCCTGCGACCAGAGACCCTCTTGATGGTTTACCGCGATGTCATGAAAGCAGTGTTCCGTCAAGGCTTCAAATTCATCGTTGCTCTCAACGGGCACGGACCCAATGCACCACTCCTCCGCCAGGCAGCTGAAGTAGCAACCGAAGGAAACGACGGCGCTGTAGTTATTGTTAACTGGTGGAACGACCTGGCAAAGAGTGTAAAGGCGGAAGTCCTTGAAACGCCAGAAGGTCATGCTGGCGAGGACGAAACTTCTGAGGTATTGGCGGTACGACCCGACTTGGTTGACATGAAAGCAGCAAAGGGCGCACGCGTGCACACAACATTTAGGGTGGTCTCGACGTCACGCAGAAAGGAGTTACTGCCCCGGGGAGTCTATGGTGAACCCGAAAGCGCAACAGCAGAAAAGGGCAGAGCCATCATGGAAAAGGCAGAGGAAGAACTAATACAACTTGTAGAACAACTTGAGCAAGGAAAACTTCCAATCACCGAATAATATTAATTGACTTCTCCTGTCCAAACCTGAAATGGGTGAATGAATGCATGCAGCGAGAATCCGTGGTTCTGATTGGTTGTGGCCGAATGGGTCGGGCCATCACCAAGATGCTCCTTCAAGAGGAAAAGCAGGAAAATCTAAGCATCGATATTTTTCTCTACGATCCCTTCGAGGCGGCAGAAGAAACCTGCCTGCTGGAATGCCATGAGCTTTTCAGCAGGAAACTAGCACATACACTCCGCGAAACCCACTCAACATCCGACTGGGAACAAATAGATAGACTGATGATAAAGACCCGAGAAGATCAGGAACTATCAACTGAAATCTCAAAGCTCTTTAAGGCTCCATTAGCTGCCATTCAACCACGCTTGATCCTTAATGCTGCCACATACTTTGCTCACAGAATCTACATCCCCCTGGCGATAGAGCTGGGCTGTGACTACATCGACCTTGGGCAAGGAATACCCAGCCCAAAGGAACGCCAGGCCTACGAGGTTGCCATCAGGAAATCAGAAACCCCTGCCCGGCTGGTGCACGAATCCGGACTCGCACCAGGACTCGCCAATGTCCTAGCAGCTAGCCTATACAATCGAGCGCTAGCTCAGTCGACGAACAGTCGAGTGCATTCGGTTCAGATGCGCTGCGGAGGTCTTCCACAACATACAGAAAAATCTGGAGACCTGCACTACGGGCCTGTCTTCTCTCCAGACGGGCTCCTCTACGAATACGAGGCTGAGGCTCATGGTATCAGGGGCGGCGAGCCAGTCACGGGAACAACCTTCAGCAACCCAGACCACTGGGAGAACTCAAGCCCTCAAAACACCCCATACGGCTGTAGCCCATTCCTAGTTGAGTCGCCAAAAATCAGGCGACTACTGGAGGAGCGTATACAGTCAAAATTCCTCGAATACAAGGATGACCTCATGTATATTACTGGGCTGCAGGCTCGCTGCACAGCAGATGGCACCTCCCAAATGACCACAGATGATCGCTACCGAAGCACCATCAGCAACCTCGAATACATGACATATCGATTCAAACCACACTACGAGACATGGTCTAAAATGCAGGAAGCTGGTACCCTGGAGACCCTGCTCGATCGCTGGCGATTAAAGATGGACGAACCTCACATCTCGGGCTACCCCGACATAGTGATGCTGCGTGTTTGGGCTCAATCCAACACGAACTCAGAGCCTATCACGACCGAGCTGCTTGTGCTCCATGATGATGTCGAGGTGGATGCGCCCAACGCCTTCTCAGCAATGGCTCATCTAACGTGCTGGCCCACAGTCCTCCTTGCTGTCGCCCTCCTCCAATATCCCCCAGGGGCTGCGTCATCCAAGCGCTCCCAGCTCTTTCAGGCTCCTGAAGCCATGACAGGCTCCCAGCAGAGCGTTGAGAACCTACTCCAGAAAGGTGGAATAACCGTCCCATACGAAATCCTAGAAGGAAAGGCGATGCTTGAGATGTTAGACGATGACCGGCGCATACCCCTTCGGAATATCCGTTATCCATCTCTCTAACAAGTGTTATGATGGCACTAGGGTTAAGATCCACTGGTAAGCAAATTGAACGTCGGGGCTTATGTGAATTCGGTCTGCGCCAATCCCTGTTAAATCCTGCCAAGCCGCCCTATACAAGATAACCTCAAACGGATCATTTGCAGCGAATAAGGAATTCAGTATCTGTAGTCGCTCTGAATGGATTACACCATCTTCAGTCCAAGAGTGTCGGATTGAACCTGTTATGTCAAGCTGCCCCTCCAAACGGTCCGCATGAAGATAGACTGAGTAGCTCTCCCGACTTGGAGATGAGCTAGCATAGAATGATGCCTGCGAAAGCGAATACAAGTTTGCCTGGGGGAAGCGCTGGAACGCCGTCGAGTAATTCCCTCCTAAAGCGAACATCAGCGACAAACACTCATCATAGAGTGACAAGGAAAACGATTGAAGTGCCATCGGTGCTGATGGAGGCGTGTTATTGTATAGGATTTCCAGTTTGGTTAGGGCTTCCCAATCCTCAGAAAAACCATCTACAATGGGGTGTGAGGTGGCAGCAGGCAGGCTCCCTGAAAGATAAAAATCATTTCTACTACTAGCGCGAAAACCAGCTTCAACAGAGACTATCTCAAAATCCTCCACTGGCTCTAGTGGTCCAGGGGTTTCAGTGTTCGGAACTACTCCGAGGATTGCTGTGTAGTTGTCACCCGCCTTATAGACCCGCTGCAGATTGTATAGGTGTAAAAATTCGGAAACTATGTGGGGAAACTGGGCGACCACGACTTCGTACTCGTTCAAAGGTGTTCGCATTTGAACGTAAACATATCTTCGTTCATGGTACGACACGTTCATCAACGCGGTGCCTTCAGACCCCGATAAGGTGTCTCCAGACCCATAGATACCAATATAGCTGCTCTGAAGGTGTTGTCGTGACTCGTTCCAGACTGCTCGGATGAAGAAAACTCCATCCCGGATTCCGGTATAAACTTCAGCAGCCAGCTCCCACCCCTCGCATCCTTCATCCGGTTGTCCCACTGCTATCAAGGTCCACTCCTCAGGTGGCAACACAGGATCCTCTGGCTGGAGAAGCAGGTACAGCTGGAATGACGAGACCAGAAGCATACCAACAAGGATAATAATTAACGGGATTATAGCAATGTCTCTTTTGTTCAACCGCAAAGATACTCACCGGCTGTTCAGTGACCGAACCAGTTTCAAGTTCCTGCCCCTTCGTATTGTACATGCTAT
The DNA here is from genome assembly GCA_965372125.1 of Candidatus Hermodarchaeota archaeon. Taxonomy (GTDB): domain Archaea; phylum Asgardarchaeota; class Hermodarchaeia; order Hermodarchaeales; family Hermodarchaeaceae; genus YT-063. Next base: position 3,734 of record CBDVBC010000163.1, read on the forward strand.
TATCCCTCAATAAATTTAACTGTTTAATCAAAGCATATAGCGTACAGCAAATTACCTCTCAGCAAGATTGTATGGCAGGAAGACAAGGACTGATATAACTGAAACTACACGGTTTAATAGGGAACCAGCACAAATATGATAGAAACAGTTCTTGGAGCGATGCTAGAATGTGTGGTATGTTTCCACCAGAGTTCGAGTGTGACGCTGTACTGAAGGATGGACGCTGCGTGCATATCCGTCCCCTCAACTTCGACGAGTACGACTGTCTTGACGACCTTTACCAGCGTTCCTCTGAGGAATCGCTCCACAAGCGCTTTGGCTGGACCGAAGCCCGGGAATGGCTACGCTCAATCAAAGGCTGTTCTGAAGACTCCCAGATCTGTCTAATCGCTGAACACCAGAAAAACGGAGAGGAAACAGAAGTCATAGGTGACTGCTGGTATTTCGTGGAGGTAGGCACGGGAAGCGCAGAGGTATCCATCCTAGTCCGGGACGACTTCCAGAACCGGGGTCTTGGCACCCAGATGATGGAGCTGCTCATAAGGGTGGCCCGGGCTGAAGGAATCTACAGGCTCTTCGTCCTAGTCAACATGACGAACCACCCGATGACGGCCATAGTTAAACGCCTAAAGTTCAGCTTCATTCACAGCGCTGATGCCTCACATCTTTACCGCCTGGACCTCTAACCGAAACCTCCCTTGCCTTAATTAAAAAAAATATTTCATTGAAGAAACAGATGAACACCCTAATCCAGAGGGGGGAAAAGAATTAAAGCCTGAATTACAAGGCTCAACTTAGGATGAACTCTTCATGTCATGGGAACCGCTACCACAAAAACCAACTGACACAGACATCTCACTCAAAGTAATTGTCGTGGGAGACGCTGCAGTGGGCAAGACCAGCCTCACAGGTCGTTTCGTAACCGGAGCCTTCTCCACAGAATACAAGGCCACAATAGGGACGGATATCTTCCGGACACT
>CBDVBC010000164.1:0-4712 GCA_965372125.1 Candidatus Hermodarchaeota archaeon
GATACCACTCGAACACTTTGATGAGAATATTATTGACTCGAAAGAATACGCAATTATAGAGGAGCACAGCGTTTATGTTCACCGGAGCTTAACTCGACACATTGTTGTCTTGAAACGAAAATAGCGTGTGACTCTGATATGAAAGTCGTGTTTCTAGGAGTTGGCTGTGGAATGCCATCCCTTCGGAGAGCTTTGCCCGCAGTTGCTGTTTGTCTAGATAGGGAAATTCTACTGTTTGACGCGGGAGAAGGAGTACAATATCAGCTTCAGCGTGCTCACCTTAGCTTTCAACGAATCACAGAGATCTATATTTCACATCTTCATGGTGATCACTGCCTTGGCCTCCCAGGATTAATTTCATCGATGTCTTTGTTACACCGAACAAAGCCACTATCAGTTTTTGGTCCTCTAGGACTCAGGGATTTTGTTGATAGAACACTGGAGTTGACTCGCGTCGACTACAAGTTCGACTTGACGATTCGTGATGAATGTCTTAAAGGAAAGCTTTCTGAAAAGTCGCGATACATAGTAGAAGGTCTGCCAGCGATTCACAGCGTTCCCGCTCTTTCATTTGTATTGCGAATGGCTAAGGTTCATGGAAAGTTCAACCCAGAAAAAGCACAGCAACTTGGAGTGCCGAAGGGGCCACTCTGGAAGCAGCTACAGCAAGGACGCACAGTTCGAGTGAAAGGAAAACGGGTCGTTCGTCCAAGGGAGGTCCTAGGACCCAGTCGTAAGGGTTTGTCTATCGCGTATTCAGGAGATACTGCCCCCAATTCTGAACTTGCCTCTGCAGCACAAGGTGTGTCGCTGCTTATCCATGAAGCGACTTATACTAACGAGTTAAAGGAGAAGGCAAGTGAATACCTCCACTCCACCGCAGCTCAAGCCGCTGAAATAGCCACTCTCGCAAAAGCTAAGCGACTTGCTCTGATTCATATAAGCCCTCGGTATGAGAACAACCAGCAGCATCTACAAGAAGCTAGAAGCATCTTCCAGCAGAGTTTTGCACCAAACGATCTTGATGTTATCGAACTGAGCAGCACAGTTTCGGTAGAAGATTGAAACACCAGAAACATAGGATGAGCTCTACTCAAGCCGCAGATTTCCCCGAAGTTGAGGTTTACCCTTGAGGGTTGGCGGGGCAATGTGGTCGATTACGTCGAGGATGTTTTTTGCTCGAATTTCGACTCTTATTGGTCCAGTCGCTGATGTATCATCGAGATTGCAAAGGTGAATACGGTCCATAAAGGCAGCTTGGCGATGAATGCCAAAAACTAACGCATCTTCTTCAACCTGCTTCAGAAATACACGACGCACTGCTTCTACGATACGCTCTTCACGGAATTTTCTAGCAAGGTTGGCGAGAGCCTCTGGACCTGTGGCTGACCCTTGTAGAAGAGTATCACCTGACGGGTTTTGAGTGATTTTAATTTCTGCAACTGGACAAATGTTTAGCAGAGCTTCAAGGACCTTCTCTGTGTCCTCTGTAGCCTTTACCTCCGCCAATAGAAGGATTTCAATCATCGTTGTGTCAGCCTATTCCAAATTCTTCTTGAAGGAGGCGGAGAACGTGTTGTTTCAGCTCATAGGCTTCGCCCTCGTTAATCAACATCATATCTGCACAGGCGATTACTCTGCCAATCCCAAGATTCAGTTCCCGGGAGTCTCGCTCACAAAATGCTTCCCAGCTCATAGAATCGTCAGAGCGCCTTCGCTGGACTAACCGATGGAACCTTGTCCGCGGCGACGCGTGAATGGCAATAACTTTCAATGATTCGAATGCTTCTCGAAATCGAGTGATTTCCTCTTCGCTGCGCGCGCCATCGATTACAACGTTTGGGCTATTCAATTGAGTGAACTTTTCTATGCAGCGATCAGCTATGATGGAGACTCCAAGCTTTTGTCGGAGTTCAAGCATTATCGTGCCCAGATTTAGCGGTGAAGGAGAAAGACCCAAACGCGTCGCTTCCTCGCGAACTACATCTCCCATCACTAGTACTGGAATGTCTAGGGCACAGGCGCCATCTAGACCCATAGATTTGCCTGATCCTGGCATTCCAACAAACACGCATGCTTTGGTATTGAGCTTCTGTTCGAACTGGCGGTGGCGGTTCAAATCCAGCCTCTCCTTCAAGCGTGACTCCTTTTGTGATATTTTCTTCCTCTCGATAAAAATCTCTAGATAAAATAGCGTCTATCCTGAGAGGAATGAGTGATGATGATTCTTTTGAAGGCAGAATCATCGATTTCTGACAAATTCTTAGAAAGAACATAATGTAAGGCGCCTTTTAGTACGCGATCCTTCAAATCTCTGCCAGAAAAGCCCTCAGTTCGCTTTGCAATTGCCTTAAGATCCGCTGTCACAGGCAGAGGTAACGTTGAGGCATATTTTTCTAGTATTTGGAGCCTTTCCTCATATGTAGGGTTCGGGAACTCGATTTCCTCTTCGAATCGGCTGCGGAGTGCGGTGTCTAGCATATCGCGCGTGTTTGTCGCTGCTATGACTACGATTCGATCCTTTTCTTCAATAAGATCGAATTGGGAGATTAGAGAGTTAACAACTTCGGTAACATCGCCCCGCACCGATTGAAAACTCCGGTCAAGCCCGATCGAGTCAATTTCATCAATGAAAATGATACAGGGTCTCCGGCTAGTAGCGTCTTCGAATAGTTTATGCACTTTATCTGAACCAGCTCCCACATGCTGCCCAATGAGCGCGGTTGCCTTCACATAGTAAAATTCAACTTGCGTTTCCCAGGCCAACGCCCTTGCCATCATCGTTTTACCTGTTCCTGGTAATCCATAGAAGAGAATCCTACGCGGTGCCCATTCAGCGAACGCCTGTGGGTCTTTCATATACTTCTTAATTATCAAACATTTTATCTTGGCACTTTCATGTCCGATTACGTCATCGAACAGGATTTTTCGCCCGCGGGACGGTTTGAACTCTTTTGCCTGTATTAGATGGACCTTTGTGTCGGACACAATATGTGCTTCTGGCGGGGTGACTTCAACAACTTCGAAGGCAAAATCTGGAAGTAATAATTGATCGAAAAGGTAGTCGTGACGCTTCACTTTGATGCCTTGCCATTGATCAACGCAGTAGGCTGTAAACAGCTTTTCATCACGAATTCGTAAGGCAGGAGTTCCGAGTGAGGCATTAACCTCGAGTGGGTAGCCTGCAGGACGAAGAACAACCACCTTCGCAGGGATTATTGGTCTAGCCAGAGGGTCGCCTACGGGCCGTGTTATTTCAGCGACCTGTTTTCGTGAACGCGTTGATTTCCTATCCTTCAAACAGACAGAGCCTCCAAATGCGAGCTGACTGTCAGATAAATAAGGAATTGATATAAACCTTCCTCATTGTTGTAGCAACACCGATTCGAACTAGGCGATTTCAAATGACGGCAATTCGGAGTTTCATTGCTTTGGAAGTCACTGAGAGGGCTATCCTTACCCAGATTAAGAAAATACAGGAAGAACTTGGGGGAACCGGTGCAAGGCTGAAACTTGTTGAACCCCCGAACCTCCATTTCACCCTACACTTTCTTGGGAATGTAGAAAGCATGCGGATTCCTGATGTAAAAAGAATCCTCCAAGAATTGGAATTCCCTTCATTCGATTTGGAACTTTGTGGTTTGGGTTGCTTCCGCCCAACTCGGCTCCGTGTCTTATGGGTTGGGGTTACGAAGGGGGCTGATGAATGTATCAGGCTCCAGCAGCTACTTGGACAGAAACTCAGGGAACATAGATTTCCCGTTGAGGGGCGCAAATATTCACCCCACTTAACTGTAGCAAGGGCGCGCAGAGGTGCAAATCGGGCTCAGCTACTCCCTGTTCTTGATATTCTTGAGCAGTACGCTAACTTTGAATTCGGCGTTATCCGTATTAATGAAGTGAAGTTAAAGAAGAGTACGCTCACTCCGCGAGGACCTATCTACGAAGATTTAGAAGTAAAGGAGCTACACTAGTATTCATTCAGCGTTCTTAAAACGCCCCATTCTTCATTGTGTGTAACAAACCCTAATAGGGATAAAATATCAGTTGGGAAAGGCATTAAAGGAATTGAATATTCTAAGAGAAAAACAGTTGGGATCGTGGTCTAGCCTAGATTTGGGGTCTAGCCCAGGTCGCTGAAGGTAGGATGTCTGCTTGGGGTGCAGATGCTCCCGGATTCGAATTCCGGCGGTCCCACCATCTTTTTCCACTTTGTGGTTTCGCAGTATCAAGGTATATCCCACCAAGGCTTCAGAATTTCTTTGGTTTCTGTTAGGAGTTTTGTCACGTATTTTTGTATACGTGGGTCCTCCTTTGGCGGTTTATCTTGAATTGCCTTTCCCTGACCCGTCATTGGAATGAGAGTATTGTAGATTGATTCAGACAAGGCCTTCAAATCATAACCGCCTTCGAGGAACATGATGACATTCCCATTGCATGTTTTTTGTGCAATCTCCATTATCAGCTGAGATATTTCAAAGAAGCCAGTTGTGCTTAGCATAAGATTTGTGAGATCGTCGCGGAAGTGAGCGTCGTATCCCGCTGAAACTAGGATTATGGTTGGTTGAAATTGTTTGGCAAGAGGAGGGAATAGGGTTTTGAGGGCTTTGAGGAAGGAAGAATCAGATGCGCCAGGAGGAAGCGGGAAGTTTATGTTACACCCTTTACCGGGGCCCTCGCCGAGTTCGTTTATCGAGCCGGAATAGCCTGGG
>CBDVBC010000165.1:0-4678 GCA_965372125.1 Candidatus Hermodarchaeota archaeon
ATGGTACCTAAAACCACCTTTGCCATATAGCCTTTTTCCCACATCTGCCCCATCTACCAATCATTCTATGCCGGAGATGGCCACTTAATGTGACATCTTATTGTGTGTCTTTTTTGTGAGTCCGCCTTATTATCACAGATTCCACTGGGCTAGCTAGTTCTCTCAATAGTAGGTTACTAAGGAATGCCGTTTCCATGATATAAAAGGAAGTCACTCAATAGCCAACAAAAAAAGTTGTAGCAAAAGTGCCACTAGTCCTGAACAGATTACTAATCTTATTCCCAAGAAATTGTCGCTCGGTTTAGTGGCTTTCCACATTCGGGTTTTGGAAAAGACTTCATTGTACTCGACAAATCAGCCAAACGTAAATATGAACACCAAAGCTAACGAGTGTCTAATTCTCCTTTTCTGGATAAACTAGGTCATCTAAGGAAAAAAGGAGTAAGGAGGAAGACACCGGGCTAGGGCTTCCTCTTACGCTTGAAGTAGTACAGCAAGAGTAACACAACTACGATGATGACAATTACCGCCACAACAATCAGGAGCAGGGGAACTGGCGAAATGAGCGGAGCCTCAACGGTAATTGAGAAGACACCCCAGATTTCGTTTCCCATCGTATCATTGACTGACACCCTTAAGCCACATCCACCAATGGGTAGCGCTGCAACATCGGATACGACGCCATTGCTGTTGATGGCGAACTGGGTGGTGTCGTTGATGATCCAGGTGTCGATGCCGAACCAGGCGCTCGCGTTCAGGTCATAGGCGAGGGGCACACCGTAGGCTAGGGTTTGGTCGGTGGGTGCCGGATCCCAGACTAGAGGATACCTTGTCTTCACCAGCCATCCATCATAGTGGCCCGCGCCGAAACTAGTCGTGCATCCCACAGTAACAAAGTCACCGTTAGTGCATTCCACCAAGTCAAAGTATTTGTCGATCTCTGGTCCGCCGTAGGTGCTGTTCCATAGCATGTCCCCGCTCGAGTCCGTGCGAATCAGTAAACCATCATAGGGTGGAGTGTTACGAACCGAGGCCCCACTATTCCTTGTGCTTGGGATGTGGCTGAGACCTGCGAGGGCGAAGCCTCCCTCACTACACTCCACAACTGCCGTAGCTTGGTCTTCGTTGGCACTCGTATATTTGGTTCCATTGAGGTATGCCCCCGGAATCTGTACGGATTAACCACGCAGCGCTCATGTCGACACCATAGCTTTCGGTTTGTCCAGCGATGGCAAAGCCGCTGCTACTACACTCGACCAACGCATGGTCAGATTCTTGACCTGTGCTGCCAAAAGTCCTGTTCCATAAATGATTGCCGCTGGCATCGGTTCGCACCAGCTATGCATCATAAAGAACGGCACCGTAGTTTACAGTTTTGCCGATTATGGCAAAGCCGCCGGCACTGCACTCCACCAAATCATTACCGATGTCCATTCCTAACTCACCATAGGTTTTATTCCATAGGAGGACTCCACAGGAGTCGGTTCGTACTAACCACGCATCACTGGCACCAGCACCGTAGCTGTAGGTATAACCTGCCATAGCAAAGCCACCCCCAGTGCATGCCACTAGCCCAAAAAGATTTTCGGGGTCGATACCACCATATGTTACATTCCATTGGTGATTTCCGTTCGAGTCAGTACGGATGAGCCACCCGTCATAGCTGGCACTATAACTGTTTGAGTAGCCAGCGATGGCAAAGCCGTCGCTCAACTCCACTATGGCGTTTCCAAAGTCGTTGTGTGCACCGCCAAAGGTTTTGTTCCAAAGATGATTTCCATTAATGTCTGTTCGAACCAAGTACGCGTCCACGTCACCATGACCGTAAGACTGGGTTTGCCCTGTTAGAGCGTAGCCTCCGCTGCTACACTGTACCATTGAAAATAATCTATCATCGCTTGCTTTTCCGTAGGTTCTACTCCAGCTCGGTGGGGGTCCGACCGTCCGGGTCGACACCGAGGGCTGGAGTAGGTCGCTGGGAGCCACTGGCTGGGGAGCAAGAGCAGCCGCGTTGATGAAGGGTGTGATACAAAGAACCACTAGAAGTCCGAGAGGTGATATTCTTAATAGTTGTTCCAAATTTCTTCCATCCTTGAATAGGGTTAAGCCCTATTTCCTTAATGTAGTAGTGTGGGGATACTCTTACGCCTTATGCCCTGCAATCTCAAGGGTGAAGTTTTTGTATTTGCAGAACTAATGGGTATGAGGTGAGTGTATGACAGATTTAGAGACATGGAAGCAGACAGCCCTCCGAGACCTTGAACTACCAAACGGTGTTGTTGTATCGAACCGGATCATGCGAGCCGCAACCTGGATGGGACTAGCCGAAGAGGACGGAAGCTGCGGCGACCGCCTCATCAATGCATACCGGGGAATCAAGGCAGGAATTGTTGTAACGGGGCTCCAGTATATCATGCCTGAAGGGCAGCAGCTACCCCGGACAATATCGAATACAAGACTCGAAGACGCCAAGGGCCTCAAGCGCCTGGCAGAGGCAATTCACGAATCGGGGAGCCTTGCTGCTGCTCAGCTGGTCCACTGTGGTGCCCAGAGTAGCCCGTTCCTCACCGGTGGCTTGAGTGCCTATGGTCCCAGTTCGAAAGACGTGCCTACTCAGACCGGTGGTGTAACGCAGGCTCAGGGGATGACTGTCGAGCATGTGGAGAAGGTCACCAAAGCCTACGCTGACGCGGCGCGGCGAGCCTTTGAAGCAGGATTTGATGTCATCGAGCTCCACGGTGCGCACCAATATAGTCTATGGCAGTTCTTCGACCCGACCTTTAACGAACGCCCTCCAGACGACCCCTACACTGGGACTACAATGGATGGGCGCTCCAAAGCCATGGTAGACGCTGTGAAAGCTGTGAAAGACGAAGTGGATGTCCCTGTACAGGTGAAGGTTGATTCTAGCTCACCCCAGGTAACACCCGAGGAAGTGGGTGAGCTGGTAAGGAGGTTGGGCGAGGCTGGTGCATGGTGTGTTATTATAAGTGGATCCAGTTCAGTACAAAATCCTAAGAAAGTGGGTGAAGCCTATTTCCTTGAGGCTGCGAAGAGGATTCTCTCAGTCGCAAAGGATAGCAGCTTACGGTTTGGACTAGTCGGTGGAATCAGATCACCTGAAACTATCGTGAAACTGCTCAAAGAGGATAAATTCGACATCGTTCAACTTAGCCGACCACTAATCACCGAACCTGGGTTGCTGGACCGATGGGCTGAAGAGGCAGGCAAGGGAGAGCTTACACCCAGCCGGTGCAAATCCTGTAATTCCTGTTTCAGGGCAGGAATCACCGAATGGGTCCGATGCACCCAATTCACGGAATAACCAATCCCCCAGCCACATAACTGATGACTGGTCGAGATCCAGTTAAAGGAAAAAAGAGGAGGGGGAGGAAGCTTTGGATTACTTCCTCTTGCGCAGAACGAAAAAGTAGAGCAACAGCAGGATTACCACGATGATGATTACTGCAACCACAGCAATCAGTGCGATAAGAACGGGCGAGATGAGTGGAGCCTCAAGGGTAACCTTGAATTCTCCAGATATTTCACTCCCTATTTTATCGGTAACAGAGACCCGTAGTCCATAGACACCAGCTGACAACGCCACTGCGAAGGATACCACACCGGCACTGCTGATGGCAAAGTTAGTTGTGTCGTTGAGGGTCCAGGTATCCACGCCGAAAAAGGCACTCGCGTTCAGATCATAGGCCAAGGAAGCACCGTAGGCCACAGTTTGATCTGTAGGCGCTGGGTCCCACACCAGAGGATACCTGGTCTTCACCAGCCAGCCATCAAGACTGCTTATGACAGTATTATCCGTATAACCCGCGGTAACAATATCGCCGTTGCTGCATTCCACCAAGGCGTAGTAATAGTCGTTATCTGATCCGCCGTAGGTGCTGTTCCATAGCATGTTCCCGTTCGAATCTGTTCGGATAAGTAAACCATTATTGGGTGGACCGTTACGAGGTGAAGTCTCACTATTCCTGGTACTAGGTACGGAAGTGTAGCCAGCAAGAGCGAAGCCGCCATCACTGTACTCGATCACTGCTCTACCGTAATCATAATCAGCTGCATCGTATGTCTGGTTCCATAGATGGTTGCCGCTGGCGTCGGTCCGGACCAGCCACACTGCATTGCCGGAGACACCGTAGCTGTAAGTTTCTCCAGCAATCGCGAAACCTCCGCTGCTGCATTCTATCAACGAATAGCCGTATTCACTGCTTGTACCGCCATAGGTCTGGTTCCATAGATGATTGCCACTGGCGTCGGTTCGGATCAGCCACGCATCGTAGCCGCCAGCACCAAAGCTATTTGTACGGCCACAGATGACGTAGTTGCCCCCAGTGGACTCCACCAGGTCCCAACCCTTATCGTAGTTGGTGCCTCCGTAGGTTTCGTTCCAGAGATGGTTACCAGAGGAGTCGGTGTGGACCAGCCCCACATCCGCGTTGCCCTCACCGTAACTGTATGTGCAACCTGCGATGGTGAAGCCGCCATCAGAGGAGGTAACTAACCCATACCCAAAGTCAGTTGCGTAACCATCAATGGTTACGTTCCACAGTTCATTTCCGTTCAGATCAGTGCGGATAAGCCAAATATCTTTGCTGGCACTATAACTGTTGGAGTCGCCGGCGATGGCAAAGCCTCCGTCGCTCAGCTCCACAATATCTCGTCC
>CBDVBC010000166.1:0-4670 GCA_965372125.1 Candidatus Hermodarchaeota archaeon
ATTTGGGCACTGAAGATTTGTTTGTTCATGGAGTCTATTACAACTTCCTACGAAACTTTCTCGTGTTGCTTGGGATTAATGCGAGTCTCATCGTTTCTAGCCTGCTTATCTTCCGCCGAAGGGATATCCCCGTTTAGAGTAATCTTAGACTCGATGAGGGTTAATTATAGTTTCTTACGATAAGAAGGTTAACCTGCAAGATTCCTAGCCTCCTTGATAAAGCTGATAACGGAGAACAATACAAGTTATAGAATAATCTAAAGAAATGGTTGTTGGATTCAATGGCAAAATCCAAGGTAATGTTTGTAGATAGGAAAGTCTGGCCAAGATATTCAATGCTAGACAAACTCGAATTGCTATGGAAAAAATCCGGTCTAAGTAAGGCAGTGCAGAAAGACCATCGGGTCATAATCAAGACCCATTTTGGGAACTATGGTAACTTGATGTACATGCGTCCTGCCCTGCTCCGCAAGATGGTAGACCTCGTGAAGAGCCGGGAGGCTCAGCCCATACTCGCGGAGTCCTGTGGTTTGGGCTATGGGAGTGGCCTCTACGGTGGTCGAACCACAGCCGCGGAATATGTGAGAATGGCTGCTGCTAACGGCTATACGATGGGTTCGATGGGTGCGCCGATAATCATGCTCGATGGCTACTGGGGCACTGATACCTATGATGTTCCCATCAAGGGTAATCACCTCGAAAAGGTAGCTGTCGGAGCCGCACTTCGTGATGCCGATATCGTCATCATGTTCACCCACTTTAAGGGGCACGGCGGAACGGGGATGGGCGGTGCCCTCAAGAACCTCGGGATTGGATGTGTGGGCAAGTACAGTAAGGCGATGATGCACTCACCGACTGGCCCCATCGTGAACCCAGAAGAGTGTAAGGGCGCTGAATGTTCGCAACCCTGCATCCGTGTATGCCCCACCAGATGTATTACCATCGACCCTAAGGTGGAAATTGATATGGACAAATGCGTCAAATGTGTCCATTGTGGATCTGTTTGCCGAAGCATAGCTGAGTCCAAGGCTATCACCTGGGATTGGGGTGAACAGGGCACAGGACCAACAGAGCGCATGATAGAAAATGCTCTCGGCGTCTTAAGGGGGGTTGGACGAGATCGCTTCTATTACATCAACGTGGCACTAGACATCAGTGAGGTCTGCGACTGTATGCCCATTGGTCCGCAGGCAATTGTACCTGACATCGGTATCTTCGCTTCACGTGATCCAGTGGCTATCGATGCTGCCTGCCTTGAAATGGTGAACAAGGCAGCACCGGTCAGCACCTCCACAGCAAGCGAGTTGAAGGCAGGGGACGACAAGTTCTCCGCGACCTGTCCATGGCCCGACCGAGAAACTGGCATACGGACTCCGTTTTTCCATCATCAGCGGCAGCTAGAGTATGGTGAGCAGATGGACCTCGGCAGTAGAGCTTACACCCTAAAACAGGTTGATGAGGGCAAACCTCCCTGGGAGAAATAACCCTGTGAAGCGGGTTGAGCTCCGACCCTGAACTTCAAGCTCTATCAGCTTACCTTTATTTAGTGGAAGTCTTATCTTACTCGTGATGACATCTGTTCCCCATGACCGGATTGTGGTTCTAGATTTCGGGAGTCAGTATACTCACCTAATAGTACGGAGTATAAGAGAACTGGGCGTCTACGCTGAGATTCTCCCACACGATACTCCCATCGAGGAGCTACAGGAGCAGCCAGTGAAGGGGGTCATTCTTTCCGGTGGTCCCCGCAGCGTCTACGAGAAGGAGGCGTTCCATCTCCCCAAGGGCTGGTTCGATTGGCAGAAAGAATCTGGTATACCTGTGCTCGGTATTTGCTATGGGCTTCAGCTGATTAGCCACACGCTGGGCGGAAAGGTCACCGCCGTGGACACAAAGGAGTATGGCTTCCAGACACTGAAAGTCAAGAAGGGGAGCAGACTTCTCTCAGCCCTAGGCTCTGAGGAGCAGGTGTGGATGAGTCACGGCGACCAGGTCGGCGCCCTGCCAGAGGGCTTCAAGGTGATTGCCAGCACTGAGACCTGCCCTGTTGCCGCCTTTGAGAACACTAAACGCGGCATCTACGGGGTTCAGTTCCACCCTGAAGTTGTTCACACGAAGCGGGGTATGGAGGTTCTTCGCACCTTCGTGCTCGATATCTGCGGCTGTAAGGCTACATGGCGTATGGAGGACTTCATCACCGAGACCATCGAGGAGCTAAAGGCTAGAATCGGGGACGAGAAGGTAATAATGGGAGTCAGCGGAGGAGTGGATTCCACAGTGGCTGCCCTTCTTCTGCAGCAAGCTATCGGTGACCAGCTTCACTGTGTCCTAGTTGACCCCGGCCTCATGCGGACCGGGGAAATCGAATGGGTGACCAAGGAACTCACGCCGCTCCTGACCCACTTTCACGTAGTTGACGCTTCGGACCTCTTCTTGAGCCAGCTAGAGGGCGTCATTGATCCTGAGGAGAAGCGCCACATCATCGCCTCCGCCTTCATCGAGGTTTTTCAGCACACCGCCACGGAGCTTGAGGAGAAGCACGGCGAGTTCACCTTCCTGGGCCAGGGCACGATTAACCCTGACCGGATTGAGAGCGGTGCAACTAGCTCCTCCTCTGCCCGTATCAAATCCCATCACAATGTAACATTACCAGAGGCGCTTCACCTGACGGTCGTTGAGCCACTCCAGCTGCTCTACAAGGACGAGGTCAGGAAGGTGGGCATAAAGCTGGGATTATCGGACAAGTTCATCAGGCGACACCCCTTCCCCGGTCCCGCCCTTGCAGTACGTATCGTTGGAGCCATCACAGCAGAGAAGCTAAGGATTGTCCGGGAGGCAGATGCGATCCTGATGGAGGAGCTTGAAGGGGCTGGTGTCTATGAGGAAATATGGCAAGCCTTCGCTGCCTTCCTCCCAGTGCAGAGCGTTGGTGTTATGGGTGATGAGAGGACCTTTGAATACGCTGTTGCTTTAAGAGCTGTTGTGTCAAGGGATGCCATGACAGCCAGGGCATACCGCTTCGACTGGGACCTCCTTGAGCGAATCGGCACCAGAATCATCAATGAGGTAAAGGGTGTGAACCGTGTCTTCTACGATATAAGTTCTAAACCACCCTCAACCATAGAGTTACTTTAGCCGATCACTAGTCCAAATACGAACTCCTAACATTCCCATTCCTAGAAGGCTATTAAAAGAGTTTAAAGGGATAATCCACCATTTGTTTTTCATTCGTTACCTATGGGAGAGCGTATCATTTGAAACGCGGAATGGTGTGTTTGTTTCTCATTCTTTTCTGTTTTGTAAATCCAGCGGCAAGTCTCCTCAGACTTCCTCAACACAACCCGTGTAAGGTAGTCCAACCTAGTCAAAATGATGGATGGAAACAAGCTGATAATCCGGTGTGGGTGGAGACTTATCAAGACCAAATGGATGAACGTTTCTACTCTGTTGTTGAATGCTTGGGAGATGGATTTGCTGCAACTGGTACTCGAGGTTCAGGGTGGGGTTCAAGTGGAACGACAACACGTTTTCTCCGCCTTACTAGTACTGGAGTAGTAGACACACGGAATGGATTCTTTTGGCATAGTGAACATCAGAGTTATCAAAAATCATTGGTCACCTGTGATGATGGTAGCTACCTCATGGCAGGCTTCGCCTATATGGGCAGTTATGGAAGGAATTTTGACGCAACGCTTACGAATATTAATAGCTTAGGAAGTGTAAATTGGAGTCGAACTTACGGTGGCATCCACAGAGATGTTGCTTATGGTCTAGCTGAATGCGGGACAGGGGGATATGCGTTAACAGGGGCTACTGAGTCATCTGGTTCTGGAGGGAGTGATTTCTGGCTAGTCCGTGTGGAGGAGAATGGAACTCTTATGTGGGCTGCCACTTATGGTGGTTCAGATGATGAGGAAGCCCGTGCGATTACCAGCTGTGAAACAGGTGGCTTCGCCATCGCAGGCACAACAAGCACCTTTGGAGCCGGCGGTACGGACTACTGGTTGGTTCGGACTGATGACTATGGAGGTCTACTCTGGCAGAGAACCTTTGGTGGACCTCACGAAGAGACCTGTTCAGGTTTGGTAGAGTGCTCAGATGGTGGGTTCGCTCTTATTGGGCAGACAGCTAGTTATGGGGCTGGTAGTATCGATGCCTGGATGGTTCGCGTTAATGCTGATGGTGTTCTTCTTTGGGAGAAAACATTTGGTGGTACTGACAACGATTATTGCACTCAGGTCGTTGAATGCAGCACTGGCGGATTCATCGTCTGTGGAGGCACTCAAAGCGCAGGAGCAGGAGGGGAAGACATCTGGGTACTCCGATTAGACTCGGAGGGTAACGTGATGTGGGAATTTACCTACGGGTATGATGGTGACGATTCAGCTCTCGCTGTAATCGAGTGCAGGGGCGGGGGATTCCTCTTATCGTGCATCGCTCACCCGTACGCTACGGACGATTTCTACCCCCTATTCATCCGTATGTTAGATACAGAACCCACTTCTCCTAGCAGTCCCACTCAAGGGTTAATTTTAGATTCAGTCTCACTGCATCTTTTACTCGTTATACTTTCATGTGTGGTAATTTTGTTGGTGGGCTACATCCTAATAAGTAGAATACAACGACGGGAGAATGGATTAGATGCTGCTACTGACCACAAGGAGGAGGGT
>CBDVBC010000167.1:0-4651 GCA_965372125.1 Candidatus Hermodarchaeota archaeon
GGACGCAAGAAGTAAGGCGCGACCAAACAGCCGTATGGCACCTGTCTCCGAATCGGTCAATCAGGACAGTTTCAACATCTTCAAGCGTTGCCATAATCTCAGATAATTTTGCAGAAATTTCGAGGTATTCGTCAGGCTTCATTTTATTTAAAATAGAGAGCTGAACATTCAGAGAATCTTGGCAATTAATATATTCTATTCTATGAATGTATTTATCAAAGCAACTGACTAATATTCCTCTTCTGTAGCCCATTTAGACCGACTTCCTTCTTCCTGAAATGGAGGTTGAGTCTAATGCGGGCGATTCATGTAATTGTTAGGGGGCGGGTCCATGGAGTGTTCTTCCGTGTGTCAACGGGAGAGGAGGCGACACGGCTCGACTTAACTGGGTGGGTTCGCAACAAACACGATGGTTGCGTTGAATGCTTCGCTCAGGGACCTGAAGCCGCGGTTGAAGCGCTGATCCGTTTTCTTCACAAAGGCCCTCCTGCTGCACGTGTTGATGCTGTTGAGATCCGTGAGGAGAAGCCTGACCCAGGTTATGATGATTTTAAAGTCCTTTACTAGAAATTGGAATGGTTTGCTGAAAATCAGGAAAAGAAGCAAGGAAGGCGTTCGCGTGGTCGCGCTAGCGATGAATGTATCCACTAGAACGCCTTTGGTAACGATGAAGAGGGAAAAAATAACCCTGTGAAGTGTTACTCCTCTTCTTCTTCGATTTTACCTTCAGCTCTTAGTTTCTCGAGAAGCGCCTGTTCTGCGGAGAGATCCGTTTTGGGACGCTCTGCTTTGGGTGCGCTTTGGAGGTCAGGTTTTCCTTCTTCAATTGCCCGTCGGAGTTCTTCTTTCATTTTGTCGGATTCTTCACCCAATGTATTTCACCGTTATGAAACTGAATTTTCTTGTGGTTTAAGTCTTTCCTCTAGGATTATTTAGTGTTTTCTAGACTTTCGTTAACAGCCGGGTATCTACAGGATAGCCTTTGGAGCCACTGTTATTGGTCTTCAGCAAGTTCCGGTTCGTCATCAACCTTAGGCGCCGGCATAATAGTATCGACTCTAGTACTGTGTTCAGCGTTTCCGAAAGATTTGGCTGTTTGGCTGTAGCTTACTCGCGGACTGACCACGAGTCGGTCGGGAAGTGATGTCCCATCCTCATCGATAATGAGTTTCCATCCTCTTCCTATTCTTTCACCGTTTGATAGGAGGAATCCGCTACGAGCAATTGACTCTGCCTGGCGCATCGCTGTTCGACGTTCAATGAGGCTAGTTCCTCGTGAAAGAACAAGTCTTACCTGTTTGGTGGAGTTTTCTAGTTCAACGTGGATACCAGCGTCAATGGTGCTTGATTCTACGAATTCCCGGTTCTGAAATGAGAGCGTAATCACGGCTGTTCACCTAGTCAGAGAGGCATACAGCAACATATCCCCTGTGCCACACCTTACTCTGCCTGCGGTATTTTCTGCTTTAACAGCTAAAAAATCTTTTGTGCTCATTCAAAGTGATGTATCGAAATTGAGAAGAGAGCAATCTAGTCTAGTGATACCGTTGCAGCAGGCGTTTATCGATTTGGTAGTCTGGCTAGTATCGTTCGTAGATCTTGATGAGCACT
Organism: Candidatus Hermodarchaeota archaeon; assembly: GCA_965372125.1. Classification (GTDB taxonomy): domain Archaea; phylum Asgardarchaeota; class Hermodarchaeia; order Hermodarchaeales; family Hermodarchaeaceae; genus YT-063. The sequence goes on from CBDVBC010000167.1 coordinate 1,612, forward strand.
ATTACAACGACGACCGTCAAGGCGACTGCACTGAGGAGTAAGAGGGCTGTGAGGGGGTCAATACCAGGCAGGGATCCTTGAACTAGGTAAGCATAGGTTGCGGAAACCCGTGTATTGTCATAGAAATCGGTTGCTTCAACTCTAAAGAGGACGTTAGTGAATTGGAAGAATGGCATAGCACCGGGGTAAGCCGGGATGGCGATTTCATAGAGATTGCCATTGATGTGATTCATCACCAAGGGGAGATAAACAACCCCGTCGAATGAGTAGTAGAGTGTTACAATGCTTACGTTGGTTCCATCCGTAACGTTGACACGAACAGTTACTGGATCTTGGTCTGTCGGTGTCTCTGGTAGGTAGACGATGTAGGCTACGAGTGGGGGAGTGTCAGCTACTGTGTAGTTGTAGGTAGGTGAAATTGACCATTGGTCCTGTGAATCGTTTGCATAGATTCTGTAGAGCACAACAAACCGTTCAGGGAAAACTGGAATCGTCGCAGTGTAATTAGTGAGCACGCTTCTTGCGCCCCGCGCCGTGACATTAATCCATTGAGTGCCATTATAGTAGCTAAGAATCACCATGCTGATTCTGGCATCATCACTGATCTCTACCGTAACGATGGCTTCATCTAGGTCGGTGGGAGGATCGTTACCATCTTGGTTAATGACAGGCAGGTTGAGTTCAGGTGGATCCCTATCTATAATGAAAGGCTCCGAAAAGACGCTGGTACTGTTTACGGCGTCCCGTAGAATAGTGGCACTTACGTTGAATTGGGCTGTAACGTTGTATACTTCACCGATGGCTAACTTTCCTTCATCTAGGGATGCATTGACATCAAAATTCCAGCAGTACCAATAGCCTCCAGTAGCATTCCAGCTAAATGAACCATTAACGGCTACACTTGAGCTGCTGACAAGCCATATGCTAAAGTTGGTAAGGGTCATGTTATCGTTGACGAGGTACCCATGAACAGAGCCCCACACGCTTGCTACAGAGATATTGAGAAGCTGAACATCCCGTCCCACATACGTGATCACGGGCTCATCGATGACAAGGTATGGCAACAAATAGACAAATGTCTCGACGGAGTTGGGACTAGTCCCTACATGGAGAGGATCCTTTATTACATAGGTGGCGAAAATCTTAATCTTATATTCTACCCCCGGGTCCAGCATCGAGATGTTTAATTCGTCTACTTGCCAGCGGTCAAAGGTAGAATTGTAAACAAGTTTATCAGTTAATGTCTCCGAATTGGTTTCATTAGTAACGTCGATGAAGGTGATAGCGTTAGTGCTTGTGGTGTTTAGCTTGCCCCATAAACTGCTTGTGATGTGCTCGACATAGATGTCAATGGTATACGATGTATCAGCAATGTAGGTGAAGGTTGGACCCGAGATGAAGATCTTATGTTCATAATTGAAGTTGAAAGAGTGACTAGTCGTGACGTTCCAGACATCCGTGGTGATATTGCGCAGGAAGAAGCACTCCACATAATAGTTGCGGGGCTGGATCTGGGATATATTCGTGATAGCGAGGAGACTGTAGTTGAACACCGCCCAGTGTGATCCGTTGAACTGCAGGTTATCCTCAAAAACGAAAGAATCATCCGTTGCATTGAATACCCTAAATCTACTGACGTTAAGGTCGCCGTCTTGACAATTAAGAAGGTCGGGTGCCGAAACGTTGTACACCCAGACAGTTAACAGGGACGAGTTCGCCCAGGACGGCGCACCGTAATAAATTATGTCAAAGTCAGTATAGTTCAGGTGTTCGGTCTGCGGCGTCACCACCGGACCTTTAGCTTGAGTGGAGGGTACCGTCGCACCAAGATTGAGAAGCGGTGGAAACACCGTAAAGGTCAACATGAGAAGTAAGACCAAGGAACCTATTGTACGGCTACGCATGATTGTTCACCTTCTAACTGACTAGTGCCACCGTTCCCTAAACAAATCCTAAAAGCGTTTCGGTAATGACCGACTTCTCGTGAGATAGCTAGATGATGACTCTTTCGACTTCGACTTGTCGGTCAGCGATGCTAAGTGTGTTTGTTGGCATCTTCTGGCCCCCGTAGAGCACGGTTTCCTTCTCTCCACGGTAGAGGGCTTCCGCAATTCTTCCCATGGCATCTGCTTTCATTATGCCGCTTCCGCTGGCACCGGTTACTACAATCACACCTGCTTGTTTGTAGACGTAGGGCAAGGCATCGAAACTGTAGCAGTAGCTTCCAGCGAAGCTGTTTACTGGCCGCACATTCTGGAAGGCGGGGAAGTACTTGGAGAGAACCGGGTAAAGGCTTTCCTCGAAGTAGGAGCGTTCAGCTTTGTAGTCCTGCTCCTCCATGCAATATTTGTAGGCGCGGCCAACCTTGTCGCCGCAGCCAATCCAGAACGACTTCTCTTCGGGAACCGCACGGAAATAGACTCCAGCGGAGGGGAGGATGGTAAAGGGTAGAAAACCTGTTTTGCTGAAGCCCTTTGTGAAGAGGAGCTGTTCTAGAGGGGGATGACCACTGGCAGGGATTATGAAAAGTTGACGCTTCTTCGCCTTCACGTAGCTAGATATACCCACTGGATCCAGCAGGGTATTGGTCCAGGGGCCTACGGCAAGAACCACTGTTTCTGCGTGGATATCACCCTTCGGTGTGCGGACGCCTGTTACCTGTTTGTCCTGCCAAACGTAGGGTTCACCTGGAAGTCCCAAGGGGGGCTTGGCTTCTAGGATGAGGCTTGTAACGGGGAGGCTGAAGCGGGGTTTGACTTTACTGAGTTTGAGGAATCCCTGTTTATAGAACTTAACGAGCAGGTCAGGATCAAGAACACCGCACTCGGAGCCAAAGAGGGCGTAGTTGATTTCTTTGAGGTTCATCAATTGGGCTTCTTCATCGTCATCGGAGAACTTGGTGGTCATCCCGGGAATGAGTTTCTGGAGTTCATCGTGTTCGTAGACCTTGTAGGCGATGTCGCTTTTCTCCATTCTTTTCATCCATATCTTCACGCTGGGTGCCTTGAACTGACCTGCACTGAGTAACCAAAGATATCCG
>CBDVBC010000168.1:0-4619 GCA_965372125.1 Candidatus Hermodarchaeota archaeon
TCGCTTCTATTCTGGTGTTGACCCGAAGCGTCTGATGCAGCGGCGGAAAACCACTCGACCAATCTCCGATGAGATTCTTGAGAAGCGATGGTGCCTTACTATTCACCCGAATTCGGGACTAGCTCAGGAGGCAAAAATGAGTCTCACTGATTACAAAGACTTTGTCTACGGGGCCACTCTTCGTGATTGGGACAAGGAATCTATCCTCATGTACAAATTGCGCGACAAGCTGCTTGAACATCCAACAATTCGTTTCATTGGAGAAGATACGGATCTTCAAGCCTCCACTAAGGGTCGGACTTGGGTTGCGTCAACAGGTTTAAACAACATGCCTTCGGGCGAGGTCTTTACCTCTCCAGTTGAGAAAAGTGTGGAGGGGAGCATCTACTTTGACATTCCCTTCCTCTTTTCGGGAACAGAGATACAGGGTGTTCGACTCGAGTTCAAGGAGGGTAAAGTAGTGAAGTTTTCTGCTGAGAAAGGAGAAGCAGCTCTCAAAGCAGCCCTTGAAGTGGATGAGGGAGCTAGATATCTCGGCGAAATGGCGATTGGCACAAATCGAGGTATCAAACAATACACTTTGAACATGTTGTTTGACGAAAAAATCGGTGACACAATCCACTGCGCATTGGGCAACGCTTATCTTGAGTGCAAAGGCACAAACAAGAGCGCGGTCCATATTGACATCATCAAATCGATGAAGGATGGCGGCAGGATACTGGCGGGCGACGAAGTCATCTACCAAAATGGCCAATATTTCTGGGAGAAGTAGCGCTTCAACGAATATCATCCTATAACATTCACGATATTGTACTGCATGGGGTCGAATACAGCACCAGTCTTGGTGCGGACTATACTGTGGCTACTCAATAACTTGGTGCTGCCTTTTTATGCGAAAGGTATAATAATTCGTAGAAATAGAAACGAGTTTCCCCTTGAGATAAGGAATCAGGTCTCCATATTGAAGCTGCGAATAGCACTAAATCCTTGCATGGTATAGCATTTAGGCTTATTGAGGATTGATGTCATGGCTCGCAATGGTGGTAGAAAAATCGTCTTGACCGCATCAAGAGCGGAGATGGCCGGATGGGACGCAGATCCGTTCATCGCTTTTACTGGCGGTTTTCCTGCAAGGTTTGCACCAAGCATTCTGCTAGAATCTGCATTCAAACCAGACAAGCCCAACCCAGATCATTCGGCACCTTATGCGCCCTTGGGACTCAGGAAGATTGAAGCTGCTCTGTTAGAGGATGGCTTCGACGAAGAAGACATCATTGCAGTTCATCCCAATCAACTAGACAAAGTTGTAGGCCCAAATACACGGACTATTGGCGTTTCCAGCATGGACCCATTGGGTATGGCCTATGTATCACTAACGTACACATCGTTCGCGAATTTGGGAGGCCTTGCGGCAACAGGTCTTGAATTCTGGCGAATGATGAATCACCCAGTCTTTCGAAGGCACAAAGTTCCAAAGATTCTTGGTGGCGCGGGTTCATGGCAGCTAAAGAGTTCTAAACTACGGAAGCGCTACGGATTCGATTGTATAGTTTTAGGCGAGTCAGAAAGCGTCGCACCTTCGCTCTTCGAGAAAGCAGTGCGAGGCGAGACACTACCTCATGTTGTCCAAGCAAAACGCCCTGCTGATGACGAGATTCCCTGCATCCGGAAAGGAGCCATCTATGGGGCAGTAGAGATTTCTAGGGGGTGTGGTAGAGGCTGCCAATTCTGTTCACCCACGATGAAGACTCGAAGGAATTTCTCTATAGAGAAGATTCTCAAAGAGGTTCGGGTCAACCTCCGAACCGGTACTGACATGATTCTTATCAATTCAGATGATATCTTCCTTTACGGTTCAAAACGGGGTTTTATGCCAAACCGCCAGAAAGTAGTGAAATTATTCAAAAGTATAGCAGCTGAACCAGGCGTCGAAGTAATTCAATCAGCACATATTTCTCTAGCTCCTGCTATTGTCGACCCAACGATGGTGGAGGAGCTTGGTGAAATCCTAGGCGATAAATGCCGGTACAAGTATAAAGGCAACCCAGTCATCACCGCAGAGACTGGTGTCGAAACCGGAAGCCCCAACCTTATGCAGGAACATATGCGGGGCAAGGCCCTTCCCTATGATGTGAGCGAATGGCCGGAAATCGTCTGCGAGGCCTACGGTATTCTGAACGATCATAATTGGGTGCCACTCTGCACCTTGGTCACGGGTTTGCCCAAAGAAAGGGAAGAGGATATTCTGTTAACCTTAGACCTAATCCATCGGATGCGTCAATTCCGAACATTTTTTGTCCCGCTCTTCTTTGTTTCACTCGAAGATTGTGCTCTTAGAAAGGAAAAGACCATTGACCTTGGGCGTCTTTCTGAGCTCCAGTGGGAGGTTTTCATTGAATGCTGGGACCATAATCTCCACCATTGGCGAGAAGCTTGGCTTGGGCAGATTAACAATAACATTCTTTTACGACAAATGGTAAAAATCATAGGTGGCTTCCTCTATCTAGCCTATTATAAGTGGAAACATGGAGGCCGAACCAAGGGGTTATTATCCCGTATCGCAGGAATCTTTGGCAAAGATTACAGGTTCCTATTACCCTTCACTCACCCTCTGGGAGACGAACTCCCTCCTTCACTGGTTAAGCGTCATCAGAGCCGACCTAGCCTACTTCCAGTAGTGGCTGGCAGCGGTGATGTTCCCCGGAAGATCCGATATGCCAATGATGAACCAAGATATCGTCTCCGGCGATGAGGAAGAACATCAGCGTTGACAGCGAGCTTTGTTTACTTGATTTAAAATTCGGGTAAGTGTTTCTCCCGCCTTTGAATGGATTACAAGGTCGGCGGCAGCGTCGAGCGGTGTTGGCTCTTGGTTCACAATCAGGAGCAGGGCACCACTCTGAGTAGCGATACTGGGAAGTGAGGCGACAGGATAGACTGTCAACGAGGAGCCAATCACTATCATTAACTGGCATTCACCAGCTGCTTTGATGGCTTGCCTGTAGACATCTTGTGGCAGAGCTTCACCAAATAAGACTGCATCTAGCTTCAGGATTCCACCACAGCTTGGACAAGTGGGTGGGAGCTGTTTTTTCTTGATTTTCCTTTCGATGTACCGGCGATCCACCCGCTCATGGCAAACGATACAAACAGCGTTAACAAAGCTACCATGAACTTCCAATACATGTTGGCTGCCAGCACGTTGATGAAGTCCATCGACATTCTGCGTGATAATACATTGTAGTAAATTTATTTTTTCGAGTTTAGCAAGCATTTTGTGAGCAAGATTTGGTTTAGCGCCCATGAGTATGGGCGCCATTTGGGCCGCGGCTTCCCACCACCCCTTCGGGTCGCTGAGGAAGGCGTTAATACTTGCGAACTTCATTGGGTCAACTTTAGTCCAGAGCCCACTGGGTCCGCGAAAGTCAGGAATCCCGCTTTCCGTTGATATTCCTGCGCCAGTAAGCGCAACTGTAGAAGAAGAGGCGACGATAAGCCTTGCCGCCTCGTGAATTTGCTTCTCCGACACCAAATTACACCAAGCCATCTTCTCTATAGAAATAAGAAGTAAAAGAGTGCCGGCGCTTCGGTAACAAACGAATAATAACCTCTAGGCTAGAATACGGAGGGGTGTTTTGCTTGGGTGACCAAAGTCTAGTATGCGCCATTGATGTAGGTACTGGCGGTACACGCACAGTCGTGTTTGATGCCTTAACGGGTCAGTTGCTGGCTCAAACTCACCAAGAATATCAGTCGATTTTCCCTCATCCAGCGTGGGTCGAGCAGCGAGCCCTTGACTGGTGGGGTACGGCCACTCAGACCTGTAAAACTACTCTCAAGGCAATTGGCAATAAGGTCGCTGATTTAGTAGCAGTAAGTGTCACCAACCAGCGGGAAACAATAGTTCCTGTTGACGAAAGTGGGAATCCTCTCCATAACGCAATTGTATGGCAGGACCGACGCTCTGTCCCTCAATGTGAACTAATAAGAAGCGAATTGGGTGCAGAGACTGTTTACAAGGAGACTGGATTAACCATTGATCCTTATTTCTCTGCACCGAAAATTCTCTGGCTCAAGGAGGAGAATCCTACACTCTTTCGTTCGACCCACAAGTTCCTTTTAGTACATGATTTCATAATCCACAAATTAACAGACCAGTTCGTTACTGAACACAGCAACGCATCAAGGACCATGCTTTTTGCGGTTGAAAGGTTTGAGTGGTCTAGCCTAATATGCGAAGCTATTGGAGTGCCTCAGGAAAAGTTACCAACCGCGCTCGCCCCGGGGTCTGTCATCGGCGAGGTTAGCCGCACTGCGTCTAGAGCAACTGGCTTACCTGAAGGATTGCCTGTGGTCGCAGGGGGAGGAGACCAGCAGTGCGCAGCTTTAGGCATTGGTGTCGTGAAGCCAGGACTTGTCAAAGCCACCGTCGGTACTGGCACATTTATTCTTGCCTACCAGAAACAGCCTCGACGAGACCCACAACGCCGATTACTCTGTAGTTGTCACGCAGTGCCAGGGCGATGGGTTATGGAAGCAAGCATCTTCACTACTGGTATAACCTACCGTTGGTTCCGTGATCAATTTGGTACCGAAGAAAAAGTAATTGCTGAGATGTT
>CBDVBC010000169.1:0-4594 GCA_965372125.1 Candidatus Hermodarchaeota archaeon
GTTCTTCATTAACTTCGATTATGACTTTGAAGCCCTTGAGCGGCGTAGCCCCATTGAACACCGCTAGCTCTGCTTCCCCCTCTTCTGATGCTAGGTGGGAATGTCTCCGATGGCTGTTTGTAGTAATTGGTAGGTGCGAGTGTTCTGTGCCTTAGCGTTATCAGCTGCCACGCGGAGAAACCGGTGAGCTGTATCGGGGTCATCAAGGTCTAGGGCGGTTTCAAAGGCTGCGAAACAGCTGGCAGACAAACCAGCTTCCTGGGCGGCTGTCAAGTGGCTGCTAAGACTTCCCATGCCAAAGTGGAGCCGGAGAACAGAGGGTGGATGGAGATAGAGGATATTCGTACCTATCCCCCGCCAGTCTTGGGCCATCATAAGGCAGGATTGCTGGCAGCCCCCCTGAATCATTTGGTCGAGCACTTCTCCGGTGAGTAGTGGCAGGTCAGCTAGAATTATGACGACTGCTTCAGCGCCTTTCTCCTCGGCGTATTGGATTGCTTCTGTTAGTTCCCCGTTCAATCCTATTGCTGTTGCTGGGAATACATCGTGTCCTCTGCGTCGTGCTACTTCTTCTAGTTCAGCGTCGCTGGTGACCACGATTATGTCTTTGATGGTGTTGGCGTTCTCGGCAGCGTCCAGCACGTCCTCTAGCATGGCTTGAACGAGTGCCTGCCTTTCAGTGTCTTCTAGTAGTGTGGAGAGGCGGTGCTTGGTTGTGGGGAAAAGGCGGACAGGAATAATTGCTGTAGTAGAAGGATGTGTCATAGATTGACTCTCAGCTCCCGTTGACCCGAATCAGACTCTTGGGCATGTACATTTGTATCGGTGCTTTTAGTGTGTATCGCTATCTGAAAAGCTATTCTTTTAAGTATAATCTTATTTAATAATGTGACGGATTCAATTCGCTTTGTTTAAACGCCACAGAAAGGATGGTAGAGCTTGTCTCGAGTTGCCTAGTGTGATTAATCCAATCCTGTTTCCCCAGGTAAGGCAGAGAGCCCCCCCCCCTGGAAGGTCCGTTCTTGTCCTGTCTTTTAATGGAAGGTTTCAAGGATATCATAGGCGATGTTGTCGGCGTGGTCGCTGATTCGCTCAAGGTTCCTGAGGCTTTCTGTGAAGAGTATATCTGCTGCGGGTGCGCAGAGCCCTACCTTCATCCTCTTGATATGCGCTTTCTTGAGCTGCTTCTCCAAGACATCGACCTCGTCCTCCATCTCTATGGCCATCTTTGCCTTGCTCTTGCTCTTTTCCTTCATCGAATCTATTGCAGTGGAATAGGTCATTTCAACAGCTTCGAATAGACGCCTCAAACCCTCTTTTCCTTCCTTTGAGAATGGAATCTTATCTTTCTCCTTTCTTATGGCGAACTCGGCAAGGTTGTTTGTAAGGTCTCCAACTCTCTCAACATCGGTAATGATCCTAAGCAGCCTTATACGCCATAGTTTGTCTCTTTCTGTGAGGTCCTCCTCGTGTATCCTGTCAATGAATTTCTCGGTCTCGTCACAGAAATCGTCCACTTCATCCTCTAGTACCAAGACTTCTTTTGCTAAATCTAGTTTCCCTTCGACCAATGCTTCTTTACTAAGGACCAACATTTTCAGGGTTTTCTCAGCGGTCCTTACAATTTCTCGCTCTGATTCTCTCAGTGCAAGTTGTGCCACTTTGAGCATCTTCTCATCAAAGAAGTGACGTGGCCTGAGTTCCCCTTCCCGTACTGGAATCACCTTCTCACAGAGCCACACCAGCGCCCCTACAAAGGGGATGAACATGACACTCACAGTAACGTTGAAGATTGTGTGGGCGTTGGCAATCTGCCTTCTTAGATCCCAGTGCGTTAACCTTACAAGATTGGCGAAGTGGGCTAGAAAGGGGAAGAAAACAAGAATCCCGATTATATTGATCAATGATTGGGCTAGGACGGTTCTCTTTGCAGGTCTTGTAGCTCCAATCCCAATTATGATTTCTAAGACGCAGGTGCCAAGGTTGGCTCCGATGCATAGCGCAATCGCCGCCTCCAAGCTAAGTATCGGGTTCCCAAGTGCGTCAACCGTGCCGCCGAGGGCGATGACCATGGTGGTTGTGGCTGAGCTGCTCTGAGTTACTCCAGCGATCAAGGTTCCGATGAGGATTCCGTACAGGGGAACCATACCCCAAGAGGCAATCATATCCTCAAAAATTGGCGAAACCGTTAGTAGCCAGCCAAATCCCTCCTTGATGAAGTCCATGGCGAGGAACAGCAACCCGAGGCTGAACACTACTTTTGCTGCAAGTTTTACCTTCTCGTTTTTCGAGATGACATTTACAAAGAACCCGATGGCTACCAATGGAAGGAAGAACGCGTTACCGATGTCGAATGCTGCGATTTGGGCTGTTATCGTGGTTCCTATCTCTGAGCCGAGCATCACGTTGACGCTTTGCCTGAAAGTCATGATTCCCGCGTTTACCAGTCCAATCAGTGTCATGACTGTCACGCTGGAGCTCTGCGTCATGACGGTTGTACCTGTTCCCACGAACATGCCTGTCACTGGGCTGTTTGTTGTTTTTTCCAGTATCTTGGAAATCTGGGCTCCAGATATTTTTCCAAGGCTGTCGCTCAAAAGCGAGATACTGTACATCAAGATGGCGAGACCACCTAGGATTTTGAATAGCAGGATTGCCGAGCCTAAGATGGAGTTGAGGAGCAGGTACAGAGACGCGGGGTCCATGTGCAAACAGCTTCCGGAATTTACGCCGTTATCGGTATTCGAAGGGGATGTTAACTAGGTTTTAACCTAATTCCTCGTTCGAAGCAGGTAATCTAGGATACTAGCAAGGTTTTCGTCTTTGTAGCGTTATATTTTTCCTTCTTCCACCATTTGTGAGCATTTTTGCATTGTAAACCCGAGGAAAACGTCGCAGGTCTGTTTCCAGCCTTTGGTCATCATCCATTTAGCTAATTCTTCTGGTAGGGTGAAATCCGTTCGATTAAGAGTTTTACATTCAGTGCTGTTAAATTTCTTCAGAAACTCTGTGTAAAGTTCATTGACTGCTTGAATAACCCTGCTTCGCTCGGTTTCATGCTCCTCGGGGATGCCATTTATTCCTTGGCCGCAGCGAAGGCCAATTGCGATGCTGCTGCCAATCAGCAGGCCACAAGTAGTCTGACCTGAGGTGATGGCTCCGAGGTATCCAGCTGTGGCCCAAGAATTTCCCTTGGGCAAGTCCCATAGCGCTAGCAGAGCCTGCAGGGAGGCTTCAGCACAGGAGTACCGGTGCATACGTCTATAGGCCTGTGTTAAAATTTGGTCGAATTGATTTTGTCCGCTCATTGTAAATCAACTAGCCTTACACATGTTAATCATAGGATAAAAACTTCAGGGGGACATCCGAAGAGAAGAATGAAGGCAGTACACATCGCCTAAGGCAAAGGCTGAAACGGATCGAGATATGAGCCCTAGGATGATAACATTGCGTTATTCGAAGTAGTCGAGAGACGGATATTCCTCTGATGATCGATCTTCGCGTGCTAGTTTGATTCGCCGGAATATGATGGCGAAAAGGTAGCCACCAACGAAACCGAAGACATGAGCCCCATGAGCGATACTGCTACCCAGGGATAGAACAAGAAAGACTATCTCGATTACGAAGTAGAAGATGATGAAGTTCCAGGCAGCCATATCCCGTCCGGTTTCACCATAACCAGACCAGACTTGTAGGCGTCGACGCGGTATTAGATAAGCGAAACCGGCCATGACACCAAAAATCGCGCCGGAAGCCCCTAGGGTCATTATGTAGGGGGCTAAGGGGAAGAATATGGCTTCGAGAGTAACTGTGATCAGGATATGGCCCAAGCCGCCAATGATTCCTGAGAAGATATAGAAGGGGATAAACACTAGGGGACCTAGTTCCTTCTCCACTGGGCCACTGAAGATGAAGAAGAAGTACATGTTGCTGAGGAGATGGTATGGATCTGCGTGAAGGAACATACTTGTAATTAGGGTGTGGAGGTTCTGACCCTGAAGTATCATCGCAGGAACTAGAGTATAGGCGAGTTCCAACTCCCGGTCTGGAGTTAGTAACTGCATGAGGTGAATGCTGACGTTCAGTAGAATGAGTGTATAGGAAACATAGGGTCTAAAGGCGAAGACGTAATTGTCGTCAGCCATATTTCATCGACTCTATTTCGGTGAGAGCCACAGTGAACCTGTACTCACTCATTTACTTTATGCTTAGTAGAGTCGCAAAGGTTATGTGGTGTCACCACAAGGTTGGGGTACTGGTGGTCGTTGTGACGCTTCGCGAATTCCTCTATCCAACTCTTGAACTCGGGCTTGTTCTTGCTCGCCGCCTTGATGTGGACACAGCTGCAGCTAAGCATGGAACGCTCTCCCCTGCCTATCAGGAGGCTGCGGCACGGATTAAGCTCTCAGTCCTTGATGCACAAAGGCTAGACGTAAAAGAGGGTGAAGCTATCCAGGTTACATCGAAAACAGGGGAGGTGGTCGTTCAAGTCCACATCGATGACAAGACACCTGAAGGCCTGGCGATTATGTCCCCAGGACCCTACGCTAATGCTCTACTCCCTGCTGCTCTGCCCCACCAAGGTATTCGCGTT
>CBDVBC010000170.1:0-4584 GCA_965372125.1 Candidatus Hermodarchaeota archaeon
CACATACGATAGGTCGAACTTGCTGAATACACGATTATAGCATTGTTATCCTATGGAATCCATTCGAGGATTCGTATCTGGCATTTTCCTGTTTTTCGGTTAGACTACGTAACCAATGTCTTGAGATAACTACACTTCATGTTGAAAGACAGGATTCCACCAATCGATTCAATGTGTAGGGCGGAGCCTGAGTAGAAGGTTTTTGAGCCCCTTTACTCCTTGGTTGGATTTCCAGTAATGGACAGAGAGGAATAAAACTATGACCACTAGAAGCGTCAAGGAAAGCATGAGGTTTATCGAGCCTGCATCTTGTATTAGGAGAGAATCGTTGAATACTAATCTATAGCCATCGATGATTACAAGCCGCACCTGAGATAAATACGGCCAATATAACCCACTAGCGTTATACGGAAAAATGAATTCTATATTGTTTTGGCCTGGAACCACAGGCGTCACATACACTTTAGTAAAGCGATCTGTACTGATTAAAATCGTAACGTTCTCAAAATAGTGGGAGTCGAGACCCAGTTCTATAGTGACACTGCGGTCTCCTTGGATATTAATCTGTGAGCTATGGACGGTTAAGTTTTGTCCGGTATTCGCTGTGACGTTCCTTACCTGAAAGAGGTTGGCCTGCCCTTGGGGTAGAGATATTGTGTGTATTCGCGGTGCATAATGCGTGCTAGTATCAATGAAGGTTGTTCGATTCGCATAGCTATTCGCGATTAGGAGATTATCAACGCACCCGTTAAAGTAACAACAAGTTGGAATAGTTCTTCCAATCTCCAAATCAAAGGGAGAGGTACGGATAATTCCGTTAGCTAGTTTGGCAGCTACCAAGAAACCATCCAGATACAACTCCATTTTCTGTCCATTGTATGTAAACAAGAAATGATGCCACGAGTTAATATAGGACTCTATTGGAAACGTGATATCACCAACACCACCTAATGAGAAGCGAATTTGATTATCCCAGACATAAACATCATATGATCCATTGGTTGAAGCAATGCCCTTAGCGATAATAGAGCCATTATCAAAGAAGCTGGTTTCCTCGATTTTAGCGAAGAAACTGATTGTGATTTCGTTTTGGATGTTAAGGCTTTCGCTGGCTCTGACCGTTACATGTTGTGTTCTACCGTCAAATTCTAGTGCCTGTCCTTGATATCCAGTAATGAGCGTAGCTCCGTAGTTGTCACCGTTGTTCCCATACCCGCTCGAATCAGGTACCATTGTTTCATTAGCATCATCAAATGTCATCACCAAGACTGGAGTGGACAAACTCGGCAGCTTTGATACGTTCAATGGACTTGGTGTTAGGGCATCTGCATATGCGAATGGTCTGATGAAGTCGTTTGCGTATTCATACCAAGTGGTTTTATCGTTATCACTGATGAGAAACAGCGTGTTAGCAGGAGCTGTTTCTAGAAGTCTATCAAGATCATGTAGGGTATCAGGAGGCGGAAGTAGCAGTCCTTTTTGGAAAATGTCACCACTAATGTGAGGCCTCATATAGATGTAATTATTCGCGAATATGAGATTGTTACTGTCAGTATGTTCAACAAGAGCGCTGTTCATTGCAATGAAGCCATAATCCTCGTACAACATAGAATATCTGAGGTACACCGAGTGATAATAGACCCCGTTCACTAAAATTAAACTAATCAATGCAATTGTACAGATTTTCTTTGGGTTTGTTTGTTTTGTTACCAATTTCCCTATACTGATATTGACCTTTGTGCAGTTTTTCCGTTTAAAAAGAGCGAGTGAAGTTAGTATTGCCGACAAAGCAGCTAGCTGAAGCGTAGTCACAAGAATTGTCCACAGCCGGAAAGGGAACCCAAATCCAATCCAAACGCCACCAACGGTGATTATTGTCAACAGAAGGTTGACTAGAAACAGAAGCAAGCCTCCTAAAAACACTGGTAGAAGATTCCTCAGTGAGGGTTCTTTCACGATATTATCTAAGATGAGCAGTGCTAGAGGTATCGAAAGGGGTGTAACCCAAAGCAGTAGTCTATTGATATCAGAAAGATAAGTTGAGGCTAGAGCGTGAAAATAAAAAAGGATTATCGAGAGCAGTAACATTCCGGAAAGGAGGATTTGGGGGAATTCTTTCCTGAAGTCCTGTGATAGAAAGAGGAGTAGTGGCATCGCTACTATAACAGCTGAAATTACTAGACTTAATGATTCAGGATTCAAGAGACAATAGAAGTAATCGAGAAGACTGTTAATTCCGTGAGAGAAAATAGTTGTTGCTGAAGGGTTCCATGGAGGGGCTAGGAACCAGCCAACGATTTGTTCAACAGGACTTACAAACAGAAACCTTGCAAAGATTCCTCCGAGTACATCATTTTGTAGAAACCACACAGATACAACATACGGTATATCTATTACGAGTTCATAGAGGAGAACTGGCAGCAGTGCTGCGGTAAACAGGATTTTGTAGCGGGGTTCCTTTCGGTAGAGTCTGTAGCGAAGGAATACAACAATCAGGATCACCCATAACGCAACGAGGACGAGAATATTGAGTTTTATGATGGTTAATACTACCAAACCTAGAGCTGAGAAGATAATGTTTGTAAAGGAAATAGAAGTTGTGCTTTCAGTTTTGGAAAACGAGCGTACAAAGAATAGCACTGCAAACACAGCGTAGAATGCAATTGCTAAATCATTCAAAGCGAGAGATGAAAAATAAAACAGGCTAGGAGTAATTACCACTATAACGAAAACTGCAGAGCTTAACCATTTATCCTTAACCAACAAGGACGAGGCTAATGCTGTCATAATGAGGAAACTCACACTCAAAAAGCCTGCTTGGTATCCTACCAACCCGGTTGAGCCAATGAAAGAGCAGAGGAGGTAGATCCAGAAATATCTACCTTGAAGCAGCGCAATCAGTCCAGCCCTATCAGGTCTGATACCGATTGGCGGGATGACACCGTCAAATATCCCTGTAAGCGCTGAAGAGATGTAACTTGTCTCGTCTGGGGCAAACAAGCGCGGTAATAAACTGAAAAATAAGAGTACGAGGATATACGATAATAACGCGATACATACAAACGAGAAGCTAGATTTATTGAATTGAACTTCTCTCTTTCGTATTAATGAGGTACAGGTGAGGGTTATTACAAGACCGAAACTGGTCATTGAATAGGTCAATGGTATCAAAGGGATGCTTAGGAAAAGAAAAATCGTTGTCGAGAAGACAAGTATTATTGTTGAAATAAAGAACCCCTTTACGGATAACTCCACGAGGCTAGTGTTTGTACTGCCGCCAAGTACTACAAGAAGCATTAAGCCAGGGATAATGAATAGACAGGGAAAGACGAATACAACCCTGATTAGTGGAGACACGGAAATTAAAGAAAGGACAACAAAAGCTAATTCAAGAAGGATTACATAAATGAAGAAGCCTTGGCTTTTGAGTGTTGAAATTATGTCATTTGCGGCCATCTAGTTTTCCTTCAGAGATTGAATTAACATTCTTAATTATTGCACCATTTCTTCGTAAATCTGGTGTAGACATTTTAGGTGGTGTTTTAAGGTAAATCTTTGAACTACAGTTTCCCTGTTCGCTGCACCAATTTTGCGTCTCCTCCTAACATCTTCAGCCAGAAAAACCATCCTATCGAATACCAAATCTGAGCTCGTTTGAGAGTGGGGATTGAACAGGCAACGCGTATCTTGAATCGTCTCTGGAATCCCCCCAACAGCTGATGCAATTGAAGGGAGCCCACAACTCATCGCTTCTAGAAGAGACCAAGGATGTGCTTCACTCAATGAGGGTAAAATAAACGCATCTGCCATACTATAGATCTCTGGCATTCTACGGTGAGGTTGATAACCAAGAAACTCCACCTGATCTTGTATCTTCAATAAGTGTGTTACAGCTAGAAGTTTCGTCTTTAAGGAGCCTCCCCCGCATATAACCAACTTTGTATTACGTCCAACCTCACTGGTTTTGTTGAATCTGCTAAAAGCTCTAAGGAGAGCTTCGTGATTTTTTACAGGGGATAGACTCGCCACGTTGAGGAAAACCAAGTCGTTTGATTCTCTAATTACTTTCAATCTTTCATCCTTTACCTTCTGTTTGCGAAAGAAGGTCACATCAATTCCATTGTAAAGGGTGTTAATTTTTTTTGGAGAAACACCAGTTGTGGCAAGTTCTTTCCGAGCCCTTTCGCATACTGTAATAATGTGAGAGGCAGCCTCCCAAGCTTTCCGTGTAGTAATCCTTCCTAGTAGGTTTCGTCTAAGCCCGTACCCGACAGAGGGAATCGAGAACACATCTACACCATGTGTGTGTATAAGAAGGGGTTTTCTGTGTATTCTCTTTGAAAGAGCATACCAGAAACCTAGAGGAAACGAGAACTGTATATGAAGAAAATCGTACTGAACCAATTTTCGTAGCAGCAAAGATGCGCCTAATAGTCGTTGGAGAGGAAGCTTTCCTTCAATCTTATTTCGGGGAGATGTCACTAGAAATGTATCTATGGTAACACCGAATTTTCCCATTCTCTTCTTAAGTAAATCCAAGTACTGGGTTTCAGTACATAATGTTGGAATATCAGTAACCACAGC
>CBDVBC010000171.1:0-4560 GCA_965372125.1 Candidatus Hermodarchaeota archaeon
TGTGAGGTCTATGCTCGCTAGCTGGTTCCCGTCAAGCCATAGCTCTTGTAGGTTTAAGCATTGGCTTAGTGGTGTGAGGTCTATGCTCGCTAGCCAGTTCTTGCAAAGCTTGAGCATTTGTAGGTTGGTGCATTGGCTTAAGGGAGAGAGGTCTATCGACGCGATGCCCTCTACTTCGAGGACGAGGCTGGTTTCTTCGGTGCTGACCTTCATTCGTTTCCGTTTTCCTTTGCTGGTCGTGTACCAGATAGTGACATTACCCAACTTTGGGGTCCTCCATGCAGGACAGGTGTGACCTGAACGGCTAAATACTCTTCCTAGGATGCAGCCAGGCAACGGCAACAGGGAAGAAGCCCGGATAATCCACCCCAACCACCTTCTTGAGGAAAGGGAGACCCGGTGGTGTTAAGGCGGGGATGCCGCTTCTGGCCTGGGTGGTGTTGGGCTGTGGAGCCCCTCCGTCAGGTAATACAGAAAGAAGCGAGTTGGAAGTTTAGGTCTATTTTAGAGAGGTCCTTGAGAGCTGTTCGAAGAAGCTTGTTTCGAACCTAGAAGAGATGAACCTCCAAGGCCTCCTCTAGATTCCTCATCAGTTCATCCAGAGTCTCCACTTGGGTGAAAATATCCACGCCGATACCACGCGCACACCAGAACTTACCGTCAAAGTAAACCTCAAATTTCACCAACAAACCGGAACACCAACCCAAAATATCTAAGCAACCTATTTCTAGCTTTCTAAAGCCGCTCCATATTGGGAAATCAGAATGTCGAATTCGCTTCTATTCAAGGGCACTGGGCTTCGCTTGGGTTGAACGCTCAGGGAGTGATAGTTACTCCTCTCTTCTTTAGTCTCTCCACGATCTCTTCATATGTTTCTTTATCCCTGAGTTCCCGGAGCTGCTTTGTGGTATCCCCCGCCTTCGGGACGATCAAGGCTAAGAAGCGGGCGAACACGACAGGATTCAACTCCCGTTTTGCTAACGCAAGCACCTTTTCCAGAACCTGTATATCTTCACTAAGCACCATTACAAGACCTCCTTAACAAACTCTACGGGATTGATAATCTTAATATTATGTTTCTCCTCCAATATGTTTCTCCTCCAATATGTTTCTCCTCTTTAACATTTCGTCATCGCAAGTGATGAAGTAATCTGAGTTCCCTACAGCGAAGGCAAGATGCATAGCATCCTTATCCTTTAGTCCCAGAGCTTTAATCTCTCTGTACAATGATTCCGAGAACTTGTCTATGGTTTTAGTGATGAAGAGGTCAATAATTGCTTTAACCGCTTCTCTTTTCTCCTTTCCCTCTATCTGTTCGCTTTCATCCTCTAAAATCAATGAGCTAATTATATCATATCTTCGACGAAGATGTACTTCCTCTAAAATCTTGAATACTGCCACAGTTTCTTCTCTGATTCTGTCATGTGATTGGTCATCGAATGGACGCCCCCACACATTGGTGTCGAGGTAAATCCTGGGCATGCTCTATGATTGAAGCTTCTAACTTTATATATTTCTCAGGGCTGGTGTCAATCATGGACGATGCCACTACAATAGCGCGACAACCATTCGATCCTGGAGAGACTCCCGCACATGAAACGAATAGTAGGATGCTACAGATAGAAACAAATGAGAAAGTTCGAACTACCCTGAGAAGAGTGTTGAGAAAACTCGAAGAGCGGGGCCTAGTGCGCTTTTCTAAAAAAACGCCAACATTTTGATTGTCCTTTTGCGTGGAATTTGCTGATTATGATTTCTGGCGAAGACGCTTTGCATGGTCCAGCAAGGTGGATTGCATGGTCTGTTGCTTGTGGGTGCTGCTCTTGTGGTACCGCTCATCATGGGTGTCCCTGGCGATAAGGGCAACAAGACGCCCTGGAGCCTGCCTTCCAGTTCGCCCAGCCCGCTGGATACGCCGGATGGCACTGGGAACACTATCATAAAAGACGACCAGGTTGCACTCGCTGATGTCTAATCCCTCCTCCCCAACGTTCGTGGCGACCAGAACATTGTAGGTGCCCACCCGGAAGTCGTCTAGAAGGGAAAGCTGTTCCCGCTGGGTGAGCCCCTTATCACCGGGGCGACTTGCCTGCCCCACGAACCTTGCCGCCCGGATACCAGGCTGCCTGTTGAGGTACTCGGTGAGGATGGAGGCAGAGACCCGGAACCGGGTGAAGACCAGTATGCGGCTCATAGGCTTTCCGGCTAGCTGCTGACCCAGGACCTTGATGAGCACGGGGTGCTTGGGGTGATGGTAGCCCTTCTCCGTCAGCGAATCTAGGATCTGCTTTGCCTCCTCATACCAAGGGCTGGTGACCAAGATGAGGAGGTTCTTGGGCACCCTCTTTTGCTGGTGGGCCCTGGTTTCTATTTCGCTAAAGTAGCGGACCAACTGGGGAACGCCCTGGGTCTGAAGTACCTCCCGTGCATGAAAAATGCGCAAAGCAAGAGCGATGCCAAGGAGGCTCTTATAGAGGCGGGGATCGGCCAGCCCATCGCGGGGTTTTATCATGCGGAATATCTGGGCTTGAGTCTTTAGGAGGTCGTGTCGTCCAAGGGAGTCTAGCTGGAAGAGCTTGACGAACCCAAGCTCCACCAAGGGCATGACGGCGCCCTGAACCGCTCTCCGGAGCAGCTCCTCTATTCTGAGGAATTCCTGGGGAAGGGACACCACCACATACTGTACACCCACTGGCTGGACATAGGGTGCAATGTCGCCGTCCTCCTCGGTGCGGGACTCTATACTCTCGATGTAGAGAGAGCTGCACAGAGCACGAACATTCCCGGGGGAGGCGGTGAGAGCTAGGACATGTGGGCTTGCCCTCTGGTTCACATAATAATCTGCAATGTTGACATAGTCGTAGCCGCCCACCGCCCGGTGTGCCTCATCGAAGATAAGCAGTGAGACCTTGGTCAAATCATAGCGTCTCTTGTCTAGGTCGTGGCGGAGTGTCTGAGGGGTCATGAAGAGGAGACTGCTTCTCTCCCACAGCTCTGCCCGTTTCAGCTTGTGCGTTTCCCCCGTGATAGTCTGGAACTTTTCCGGTATGACCAGGAGCATCTGCTGGAAGCGCTGGTGGTGCTGCCCCACAAGGGGCCGTGTCGGTGCCAGCATCACCACCTTGGACCTGGGCTCCTTTTCCAGCCGGTAGGCTGCCAGCACAATGGCTATCACTGTCTTGCCCATGCCGGTTGGGAGAACAACTAGAGTGTTCTTCTGGATGGCTGTGGCAAAGATGACCTCCTGGTAAAGACGCCACCGCACTGTGCAGGGGCGGAGGAGGGGTAGGTCAAAGAATTCCTTGCTCACCAGAACCACCATTCTTCTGCGGAAATTTGGTTGTTTTAAATGCCTTTCCCCCCTAATGCCTCATTGACGGGTTCTCTCCTCTGGGGGTTTGGGGAAACGCTTAAAAACGAACTAAATTCGGCGTAAAACCAATGCTCAAGTAAGGAGTTGTTGGTTTGACCTTGGATACCTTCATTCTGCTCTGCCTTGTGGACACCCTATTGTGTATGCCCTTCTTCCTCATAGCTAGTCTTGGCTTCAAGGTGATCATCAGGCGGGTGAACAAGAACGCTGCAACACTGCTTGAGTATCTTGGCTTTCCTGGTGTGGTGCTCCATGAATTGTGCCACTCATTGATGTGTAGGTTCTTTGGTATTCCCGTGGGTGACCACCGAATAGAATTTAAGAACCAGAGAGTGACTGGCAGCGTGGGGGTTGACGTGAAGCATTTCCACACCTTTACAGCAGGCTTCCTGATCTGTTTCGCTCCCCTTTATCTGCTCAGCCTTACTCTCCTACTTCTCCTGGTTTGGTGGCCATTTCTCTCCTTTCACTGGGCGCTAAAGCTCTACCTTGCCTACAGCTTCTTCATCGGGCTACAAGTCAGCGGGACAGATGTACGGTTCCTCGCCAAAGTGGTGGGACGGATGCCCAAACAGACCCTCCTTGAAATCGGGCTAATCCTACTCCCCGTGGTACTAGCCATAATATACATCCTGGGCGCTCCCCTCAGCGGTTTTGGCTTCTCCATATGGTTCTTTACCATCAGCCTAGTGGGTGGCATCATCCTCTCTGGTGTTATCTGGAGCTACCGCCAACCCCGGCAGAGAAATGTTCTAGGCAGCGGCACCTAGCTAGCATACTCTCATACCAGTGGGTTCTTGGTGACTCAGAGCCACAGGATAACCCTTTTGGACTAGTAGAACCTAGTACATGTACTTCTTTGGAGGAAGGAACTTGTTAAAACGTGAAAAATTATTGTTTGTACTCTTTCTAGTGACGCTGCTGCCACTGACCTCGGTGGTGTCAGCACCCTTTCTTGGTCCAGTGAATCCCCTGACGGCTCAGGGTTTGCCAACGCGAGTCTTGGGAACCTACACCGAAACCTTTACTACGACGACCTATGAGGACGGTGGGTCAACAACCGCGGCAGGCTGGGGCGATGGTGCCCTAACCAGTCCGCGCAGCTACGCGGTCACGCTCCTCGACCACTACACTACACCTGATCCGGTCCGCTGTCTAGATGTGCAGGGCAGGAAAGTCTACCTTGC
>CBDVBC010000172.1:0-4545 GCA_965372125.1 Candidatus Hermodarchaeota archaeon
GTCCGTGGATAATGTTGCTTAGCTAGGTTTACTGCGGCGCTTACTTTCTTATACCCTGAAGAATACGCCTGCATGTTGAGTGCTAGACTTCAACACCAAGTTTCAGCTTTCGAACAAGTTCCTTGTAACGATTACGAACAGTAACCTCAGTTACACCAGCAGTCTCTCCGATTTCCCGTTGAGTACGACGTTCACCCTCCATTATCGAAGCGATGTAAAGAGCCGCCGCGGCGATACAAGTAGGGTCTTTGCCGGAGGTGATACCTTCGGTGCGGGCGCGCATAAGGATGCTTGTGGCGCGGGCTTGGGTGCGCTGGGAGAGGTTGAGGGCGTTGGCGTAGCGGGGTATGAAATCTTCTGGTTGAGATATTGGCATCTGGAGTCCGAGGCGTCGTACGAGGAGTCGATAAGAGCGCCCCAGCTCTTTGCGTTTGACGCGTGTGAACCTGCCCACATCTGCGAGGGTTCGGGGGAAGCTGGTGCGGCGGCAAGCAGCATAAACACAGGCCGCTACGATGGCTTCGATGCTTCGTCCCCTGATAAGGTTCCTATCGAGGGCATGACGATAAAGGAGAGCAGCGGTTTGGCGGACGCGCCGGGGTAGATCGAGCTGTCCTGCTAGTCGGTCAAGTTCGCTCATAGCGCTGGCGAGGTTGCGTTCTGAGGATTGGTAGACACGGCTGCGGGCATGCCATTTCCGGATTCGCTGCATTTCCGCCCGGCGCCGAGGGTCGAGACGGTGCCCCCTTGCATCAACATCCCGCCAGTCGATTGTAGTGCTTAACCCCTTGTCATGCATCGTTAAAGTCGCGGGGGGTCCTGATCGGGCTCTTTTGTCTCGGTCCTCGGCGGAAAATTCTCGCCATTCAGCACCCAAGTCGTAGACCTCTTCGGTTAGAACGAGGCCACAGCCAGCACAGACTAATTCGCGGTTACGCGAAACCACGTATTCCTTACTTCCGCAGGTGGGGCACTGAGGAGGTTCATCTCCTGAGCTGTCGTCACGTCGTTTGCTTCTTCGCGAGGAGTCTTCATCCATTCAAATCTAGACCTTACCCATATTACCCAGCCACGGGACTGAGTAAACTGAATCAACTTCATTGACTTTGACGCTTGTAAATATAAGCCTTCTTTCTAACTTCAACAGACTATCCTTCTCTGCCCATAAATAGTTGAAGATTAGTCGAAGAGAAGTAAAGTCTACTCTGGGGTGTCTCCCCCCCATTTTAGTAGAGGTTTGGTTCGGCTAGGTCTAATGCTTTATAAGCCCTAAGCAAGCACTTTGGTTTCCGAAGGCTCTGTTGGGGCGTCAAGGCCCATTAGAAGTAAGAATTCGCTGGGCTCTTCGCCTGCATCAATAGTCTTCACTTTGTATACTAGGCTGCGCTGGTTTCTGACTGCCTGTGCTTGAAGGGCGCCAATGAATTTTTTACGAACACTGCATGTGGAGCCTATCCAAAGCCAGATTCTACGCTCCTCATCATCTACAATGATTAGAACGCGGCTGCTTTCTAGCTCGTCTTTGAAATCGCCATTGGGCGCTATTTCTGTGATATCCCCATCCACCTCAACATCAAAGATTACTAGTCTTTCAGACAAAATAGACCTCTCGTCATGGTATTCTCATTTGGTTCCTTTTAAATCTTAAGGTAACTTAATGACTTGGACAATCATTTGTGAATTACGCAATCGAAACCGTATTTATTGCGATATTCTTAATGAAGCCATATTTTAAAACCTAGACCAACAATAGAACTGGTGCTCAGAGGATGGAAAAAATGATTGAGGTGACTGCCTACGATCGAGTCATGGCAGCGGTTCGTGGAGAGCCGCCGGACCGAGTGCCAGTTATCCCCCAGATCACCTACACAACAGCACAACTTACAGGCGTTGGGTTGGTTGAAGCTCTGCATAGCCCAGAAAAAACTGCCAAAGCCCTTCTAGCTGGACAGAGAGAATTGGGCTACGACGCAATCTATGCTGGCTGGGAGTCCAGCTTCAATTTGCTAGCGGAAGCAATGGGGTGCGCTATGCGCTACCCTGAAGATGATGTCCCCCAAGTGACAGGGCACATCGTTCAGAACTCAAGCGACCTTGACAAGGTACCAGTACCGGATCCCGATAGCGCAGGACGGATACCCCTCCATCTTAAAACCGTCAAACTCGTCAAACGCGAAATCGGTGACAAGGTCCCCATTTTCTGCTACGTGCCGGGCCCATTCACACTAGCTGGCCAGTTATGTGGTGTTGAAAAGTTGATGATTGCTACAATCCGGGACACCCAGTTCGTGGAAAATTTGACCCGAATAACCACTGCAGCTTCGAAGAGATATGTTGAGGCAAACATAGCCGCTGGTGCAGACGTCATCGTGGCAGCTGACCCGACTGCTAGCTCTAGCCTCATAAGCCCCGACATGTTCAAAACACTTGCTTCGCCATGCCTTAAAGAGGTCTTGGGTGTCGCTGTCAAGAATGGTGTCATACCAGCCCTTCACGTGTGCGGTCAAACCTCCCCAATTCTCGAACTCATGTGTGATACTGGAGCTAAAATCCTAGAGATTGACCATCTTGTTGACCTCGGGAAAGCCAAACAAGAAGTGGGAGAAAGGATCTGCTTGCAAGGCAATATTGACCCCACAGATCTTTTACTCACAGGCACCCCAGAGGCGGTAGAACGGGCTGCAAAGAACTGCATCGAACAAGCAGCATCGGGCGGGCGATATATTCTGAGTAGCGGCTGCGAGATTCCTCCTGCAGCACCACTTCCTAACATCCAAGCCCTAGTAAGCGCTGCGGTGAAATACGGACGATATAATTAGTTAGTCGATTTCGCTAAAAACCAGAGGATTCCGGTGAAGTCAAATCCACAGGTACTTGTTTTCGGAGAGTAATCTCGTATGTCTTTGGGTTAATGTGCGAGGTCCACGCATAGGCTTCAACACCATGATGAACTGCCTTGCGGAGTAGGAACCCGAAGGCAGGGTCGATACGATTGTGGGGCCGGATGCTCTGAGCATCACCACGTTGAACGACAAAGATGACCGCGGCGCGGTAACCATTATCGACCGCGTACATTAGGTCTTGGAGGTGGCGTTGTCCTCGCAGGGTGACAGCCCGAGGGAAATAAGCAACAGAATTTTCTGCATGAGTTGATGATTTAGCCTCAATCAAGCAAGGCCTGCTTGTGCCATTCTGCAGCAAGAAATCCAAGCGGCTCCCCCGGTATGGGGGTTCGGGTTTGACCTCAGAATAGTGGGCGAAAGGGGGTAGTGACTGAAGGGTAAGTGCTTCAGCGAGGAGCTTGTTTGGCACTCGCGAGTCTAAAGAGAGAAGGACACCACGATGCTGTACCCCTACAAGATCGTGCCCAGTCTTTCTATGGTGCGCTGGTGCGTGTCTAACAAGCACCTCGACCCCAGGATAGAGGAGATCCGGCATAGGTCCCGGGTTGGGGAGATAGCAAGGTATCTCTCGTCCATCCACTTGACAGATAGCGAGAAACCGATTGGGGCGACGGAGAAAAACACCGAATGATAAAGGCCCTTCGATACGCATTGAAAACACCCTCACAGCCATCTCCACACACGTATACTCTTATCACGATTTCCGTTTTACAACTCACTCCTCCTTAAAACTGGAGAATTTATATTCAGTATCATCTAGGAAGTAGGTTAAGTAGAGGAAAATCACATAACCTTAAGGACATTAAAGGTGAAACGGTACTTCTTCTGTAAGGTGAAGGCAATGAGTGATGACATCTTAAAGAATATCCGGGAATCGATGATTGCTTGTCAGGCGGAGGAGGTGCTTCGCTTGATTCAGGAGGCGATTGACCAGAACCTGGACGCCTCAACTCTTGTCAAGGATGGCTTGACTGCAGGTATACGCGTCTTGGGTGACCGGTTTGAAAGGGGTGAAGCCTTCCTGCCTGAATTAGCAGTTGCTGCTGAGACGATGAAAGAGGGGCTTAAGCTCCTTGACCCCCTGCTTGCTGGAGTTACCAGTCAGGATGCGCCAAGTACTGTTATCATTGGAACTGTTCAAGGAGACATCCATGATATCGGCAAGAGCATCGTAGCAACAATGTTGATTGTCAACGGCTTCACTGTATTTGATTTGGGTTCAGATGTTGCACCTGCACAGTTTGCTGCTAAAGCTCGTGAGACTGAGGCGGGTATCATTGCGATGTCAGCGCTGCTCACAACAACGATGGATCAGATGCGTGAAACCATTGAGCTATTGAAGAAGGAAGGGCTTCGGGACCGAGTCAAAGTTATGATAGGTGGGGCACCTGTCAGCCAGCGCTTCGCCGATTCTATTGGAGCTGACGGGTACGGAGCAGATTTCAATCAGGCCGTCGAGATAGCTAGAGGTTTCATTGGAAAGGATGACCCTAGGTAACCAGCTTCTAGTAGGAGTTTAAATCAATGACACTTCGTCCCAAGTTAGAACTGCTATCCGAAGGTGATATTCAACGCGTTCACGAAGAGAGTCTAGCTCTTCTTGAAGAGGTGGGTATGACAATCCACAACGAAGAAGCATTGG
>CBDVBC010000173.1:0-4522 GCA_965372125.1 Candidatus Hermodarchaeota archaeon
GGTGGCTAGCTGTGTCGTATTTACTGTCGTTCATCCAGTCCACAAGGCGCTTCCATGATTGCCCAATTTTCTCATATTCATTCCCGATGTCTTTGCAGAGGGCTACCGCGTACAGGCCGCCTTCGAAGTCTCTGATTTCGACCTCGTCAGATTCGAAGTCTGGGTCGACACGGATCCAGAACTCGTAGCCGTACTCGGACTTTCCTGGCTGGGGATTGGGGTTGTTGAATCCGTACACTGGGTGCCGCTTCGGGTCTTCGAGCATGCCCTTCGGCTTTGCCCAGACGACTAGTTTCTCAGCTGCTGCGGGTTCGGGGGATTTACCAGTGGCATGGAAGCTAGCCACGCGCATCGGTTCGAGTTTCACGATACTTACTTTCAATTTTTCTTCCTTCCTCCTTACTGGTACTCGCCGGATGGCGTCTGCCCGCTTTGCGGCTATCTTGTCTCTCCTTCGCTGAGTCTGGAGATATGCTGCTCCAACCGCATTCATCAGTTCTGCTCCGTCAGGGCTGAGCTCGTACTGGCCTCTAGCTGTGTGGCTGATGACACCTGCCTCCACGAGGATTCCGAGGTGGTGGGCTAGGGCAGTTTTGCCTAGCTTTGTGACCTTCTGCAGGTCGCTGAAGGTCTGGGGTTCTCGGAGGAGTGCGGTGAGGATTTGTAGCCTGCGGCGGTTAGCTAGGGAGCTCAGGACGACTGTGATGTCGTCGCTCTCCGTGGTGAGGATCTTCCAGATTGCATCGTTATTGTTGCCGCTCATGGGGAGACATCCGTCCGCTGCCTCTTCTCTTTAGCTCTCCTTATAAGAATTCCTATTAATTCTGAATATTAGACCTAATTATACTGAACATTATGGGGTGAGTAGAGGTTTGTGCAACTTGAATGCACCAATCGCCCCGACACACTGATGTTTTCTCAATGATGGAGAAAATATGTTTCCATTAACAATACATTTATATCATAGTTATAGACACCCTTCTCAGTGGTTGAGAATAATGGAACGCTTGATGCGAACACCAGGCTCTCAACAAGAAGGATAGTGACTGAAAGATGGGTTTAACAGGTCGAATCCTCGGATTTGAAAACGCGACACCCGAAGGGCTCAAGCTAGCCAAGACCATCGCCATCCTCATCTCCGGCTTCTCCATCAGCTTTCAGATATCCTCTACTTTCTACATGATTTTCATAGCTGAAGCCCTGGGCGGCGGCAGCTGGGAGCTCGGCATCGCACTCATCGGTCTCCTCGTCGTCATCAGGCTAGTCGTTCAGACAATCCTCGATTATCCGACTGGAGCCCTCGGCGACTGGATTGGTCAGCGTTGGGTGATCGCCTCAGCCCTTGTCTGCTACGGAATAGCCTTCTATCTGACCTCCCTTGTAACCGTCGCCACCCCCTTCTTCATCTTCCTCGCCATTTACGTCTTGTTCGGAGTTGGAGCCTCCCAGGAAAGCGGAGCCTTCGGTGCTTGGTTCGATAACAACTACAGGGTCGCGATGCCCCATGATAAGGACCGGAAACAGTATGGTGCCTTCTGGGGGCGAGTAGGTATGTTTTGGCAGATTGTCGCAACGCTGGTGCTTATCCCCGGGTCTCTTCTTGCACTCCTTACAGGCAGGGCATGGATCTTCCAGCTTCAGGCGGTCTTTAGCGTCGCCCTTGCGGGGCTGGTGCTTCTCAAAGTCAAGGATCTGCCAGGAGTCAGGGATGAGAAGAAAAAGCGGTCACTCCGTGAATACGGTGGCCTACTTGTAGATGGGGTAAAGTTTCTGGGCTCCTCCAAGTTCATAGCCTTCACGATCCTAGGCGAGGTAATCATGATTTCGACGGGCATCCTCTGGGGAGAGATCATCCTCTGGTCCCTCTACTTCGCCTATCTCCTCAACGAGGTCGCAGTCGCCACCTTCCGGACAATCATCTTCGTGCCGAACGCCATGCTACGTGAGAGAAGCGGGTTCTGGTCCAGACGATTCGAACCTAAGAAGTGGATACCTCGCTTCAGGTTCCTCCAGTTCTGCGGATTCTCCTTCTATCTGCTCCTAACTGGCATCACATTCCTATTCCCGGCCCCGCTCGGGTCCCCCCTGCTCATTACAGTCACCATACCCTTTACTAGTCTGCCCCTGATACAGCTTCCACTGGTCTCCATCATTCCGGTAGTACTGATTTTCTCGACCTTCATAGTCTCTTCATTTTTCGCAGGGTTCTCTGGAATCCTAACCCAGCGCATAATGATTGATGTAGTGCCCTCCCGGATCCGGAATAGCTTGTATAGTCTGCGGCCAACGCTGGCTATGCTCTTTGCGATCCCGCTGGTCCTCTACCTAGCTCAGATACAACAATCGTTTGGGTTACCACTGACGCTCCTCCTCTGCTCCCTTGTAGCACTGATAGGCGCGTTGCTCATCAAGAAAGGCTTCAGCTACCCAATCCCGAAGGCAGAGACCACCGAAAAGCCCCCTGAAGAACCAGGTGAGGTAAAAGCAGTGGAAACCGCTACCGAAACACCAGAAGAATCCACCGAACCCGAATATCCAGTTGAAGCCCCTGAAGAAGCCAAGGCTAAAGGACCGGTATTAACCAAACCCTAGAAACTCTGAAACCACGAAACAGAAAGTAAGGATTGATAGCTACGAGTCCGCTTGAACGATCCTTCGGGTTTGAAGACACAACACTAAATACTTTTAACTCAAAAAGAGTATAGCCTTCTCGGCAAGAAGGAGGGAACCTATGTGAGCCGGGTTCTGTATTACTTTGCATGCATCATTATCGCGATTGGCTTCATCTGTGAACAGTTAGGGCAAGGAATCATGTTCAGTTACCTACCTGACATTATTCCCTTTGTGCCAAACAAGCTCTGGTTAGTCATAATTGGGTTTGTAGTAATATTGATTGGTGCTGTTCTCATGGGGCTCGCCTATTACCTCCAGTCACGAAAGGAGGGCTAGACCGATATTTAGTTAGCGCGTGGATTATTGTCCTCTGCGCCAAGCATCACTGACAGGATTAGTATTGCTTTGGGGTGTCGCAGACATGACATCGCTGCTGTTAATGGAAATGTAGCAAATTTAAAAGCAGTTAGGTATTCCATTGTTCCTGTCCTATCCTAGAACCTGGGGTGTCTTCTTTGGAAATTCCGAACTTTGACCAAGAAAAAGCCAAGCAATACGTCTGGCATTACGAGGTACCATTGGTACAAGAGTTTGTCAGGCTCCTATACATGAGAGATATCAATGGAATGTCTATCTCTGACCCTGACTTTTTAGCTCACCAGGAAACGCTCTTGCCCAAGCTGTCCTACGCTTTGGGTACCTGGTTTGAACTGAACAGTCACAGGATTTTCATCCTGAGTGAGTCGTTGTCCTACTTTGCCTACCTCGGTCTTAACGGGACTGTGATTCCCCAGATTGATGATAACATCGATGAAGCTTTTGCCAATCTCCCCAGAGACGAGTATGGTTTCACCTCCAGTGGCAGGCGGAAAGTGAAGTGCTCGAACACGATTTTTCTTTCCTCTGCCTTGAAGCTTGGCTTCGCTGAGCACCCCGAGATGGAGGAGGCATGTGCCGAGTACATTGAAGGCATCGAGGGAGAGGAGGGTGAATGCTCCATTCGCACCGATGACACACCTTGCCCCTATGTCCTAGTTAAGACCCTGATCATGCTTAACCTGTATCCCCAGAAATGGCGTGACCGACGCTACAAGCGGGTAGTGAATAATATTCAGGAGTACCTACTCTCCTTCGACATCTCCCAGGCTGATTTCGCCCGAGCCCTTTCACGCCCCAATGAGAACTGGATGCGCTTCGGGTTTTTCCGATCCTTCCAGTCCAGCATCTTCGAGGCAGCCGAAGCCCTCGCAGTCAGCGGCGTGAAGGACCACCGGGAACTCCGAGAAACCATCCAGGTAATCGGCGACCTTTGTGTGGAGGGCGTCACGTGGAAAGCCAAATACGATAGGAAATCTTGGCCGCTAAAGCTGGAGATTCTCAAGAAAGTGGAAACAAAGGGAAGCCCCTGGCTTAGCCTTCGCGGGCTTCGCACAGCCCGAGCTCTAGCGGAGTAGCTGCAGATTCTTGGAGGGATGATTCCTTGGAAATACCCAGTTTTGGCCCTGATAGGGCAAAGGAGTTTGTTCTGCAGTACAAGCACCCCAATGTAGGGGACTTTGTCAAACTGCTCTATCTCAGGGACATCGAGGGACTGGCATTCTCTGACCCTACCTTTCTGCGGCAACAGGAAGTGATCCTACCCCGGCTTGCTAAGGCGCTACGCTGGTTGGCGAAGAGTAGCCGCCGTATCTACGCCCTAGGAGAAGCCATATCATTTTTCGGGTATCTCGGCCTCAGCGGCACGTTGATCCCTCAACTGGTTGAGGCTGTAGAATTTGCTTTCAAGGCTTTGCCCAGAGATGAAGGTATTTTTACAGCGTCTAGGGGTAGAAAGCCGAAGTGCGCAAACCTAGCATTCCTGAACGGCGTTCTGGCTCTGGGGTTTGCAGAAAAACCGGAAGTGAAAAAC
>CBDVBC010000174.1:0-4517 GCA_965372125.1 Candidatus Hermodarchaeota archaeon
CACGCCAGCGCTTCCTGCCATCTTCCACTATCATGTCCTTGGGATTGATGATAGCAGGGATCATCTTCATTGTCCTGGGTCTAGCCTTCTGCTGCGAGTCTTACTCCCATCATAGGAGCCGGAAGGTACAATTCACCGTTGATCGGCGTGGGAGAGTGTATTATCTTCCGGGAGCTTCTCAGCGTGTTGCGTCGCAAAAACACGAGGAACCCCCCACTCCTCGATTGAGCGGGACTGATTTGAAGGTCTTGGGCTTTATTTTCCTCATGGGAATCGCCTTCATCCTTGCTAGTGTCACGATACACTATCTGTTTCTCATCTAGAGCCTAGCCTGCTTCTAGCTAGGCTTTGGTTTCTGCGGGTTTGGGCTCAACGTCGGTTGTGAGGGGATGGGGAACAGCTTCACCCAGCAGTATCTCTTCCGGAATTTTCCGTAACGAGTAAGCAAGGAAGACACACGCAATAATGCTGACAAAACAGAGCCCCACCAGCACTGAGACGACACCGAAAGCCGGAAGGAGACCGCTGAAGAGGACCAGCTGAGGAGTCGCAAACAAGAGGGTTAACGTCGGGAAAAGACTGTACAGCGAGTTACGGTTCCTGTCAGGGATCATGTCCAGGAGCAGCCGCTGAGCCAGCAGGTTCGCTGCAGAGCTGAAGAACCCTGTTATGATGAAGGCCAGGCAGACAAGGACGGAGGGGATTTGTAGAAACATGAAGGGAAAGGGTATCACCGGGGTGGGCGGCATGAAGATAAAGATGGCGGCTATCGCTACATAGAAGAAGGGTCCGCAGATCTGCAGGTACCGGAAAACTGCTATCCATCTTCTGGGTGAGAGCTTTCTAGTCCAAACCCCCGCTCGTTCAATCCAGACAATACCGACGGCAAAGATAATGGTCCGGAATATAGCCACAGCTTTTTGCTCGTAGAGAAAGCTATAGTAGACAATCATCAAAATAAAGCTCCCCCACACATTGATCGCGCTGAAGAAGAGCACCGACCCGATGATGTAAAAGAAAATGAACTTGCTGGAGACGGTGAACTTGAGTCCTTCTTTGAGGAGCGAGTAGTAGGTGCGAAGGGAGCGTTTGGGCCGGTTTTCAGAGACTTCAGGGAAATCCCGGAACAGGAAGAGAGAGCCGAACCCCAAGATGAGGCATATAATGCCCTGTAAGAAGAAGACTCCCTGGCGGGTGATAAAGTCAGCCAGAACTGCGCCAGGTATAAGCGAAACAGTGGCAGAGATCTGGAACAGCATGCCCATCCTTCCCTGGGCCACCGAATAGGCAGACCTGTCCGGGTCTTTTGCTGCTGCACGATAGTTACTGTCGAACCAAGCCGCAATAGCACCTGATTGCTGAGCTGCTCCCAGAGCGCTAAGGACGAAGACTAGTATGAAGTCGATGTAGGTTGTGGCGAAGGCTGTGAGTATAGTCGAGGCGGCAAAGCAGAGAAAGGCGGTGAGAAGAATCCATCTCTGCCCGATCCAATCACCAATACCGCCGGTGGGATAATCAAATACCAGCTGAACTATAGCTCCGACTAGGGTGAGTTGGCCCACCAGCGCCATGCCCAAGGTCAGATAAAGGGCTGGACCCACCAGGGATTCTGCAACAAAAACCGCGAAGAAGGTGGTGCTCATCATGAAACTCATGGCAGCGAGTGGCATGAAGACCGCGGCTACCTTTGCTAGATACTTGACTCGCGGCGACTCGTCTTGGAGTCCGAAGAAACGTGCAATCAGATCAGCCAAATCGAAATATCTCTCCCTGCGATTGGGCTTCAGCCTTTCTAGCTGGAGCTGGTAAGATTGCCTGCTTCTTCTGAAAAGGCTTCCTATCAAAGCAAGATAGGCTTGATGCCAGCTCCAAGGTTGAAGCGGAGGAGGGTGTTCCCATTCTTTTAGGTTATAACAATCAAAACAGGGTCAGCAGAAGGAATCCAAAAGCCTTAAGTTATCCACAATCCAAAGCCTGTATTGTGCAGGAAATGAAGTACTGCCAAAGCGCGAAGAGCAAAAGTGGGTATGTATTCAAGACCCTACTCCTGGGAGGAGAGGACTTTGCCACTAGGCTTTTCTGCCAGCAGGCCAGCGTCAAGACCTTCGCGGGCGAGTACAAGCGTAGCGTCGGTGTAGGATTAAGCGTTCATTCTTGCTCAATCAACGATACCCGGATCCGGATGCAGCTCTGGGACATTGCCGTGTCTGATTCTCGCTGGGCACCTATCAGGACAATGTTTCGGGGAGGCCATGCCGCCATCTATGTTGTCAACGCAGAGCATCTTGAGTCACTTCGCATACTTCGTCAAGACGTGATGCATTACTGTGGGCGGATACCCGAAATATTCCTTTTTTATGGTTCTACCCGCCGGATCAAGCAGCTTAAAGGCAAACTGAAAAAGCCTGAGTTCCTCGGTTTCATCACTCCAAATGAAGCCTTAGACGAACTTGCCAGCATGATGTTCAATCACCCCCGCCACGGTATCGACGCTCCTCCCTACTATTTTGCT
Organism: Candidatus Hermodarchaeota archaeon; assembly: GCA_965372125.1. Lineage (GTDB taxonomy): Archaea > Asgardarchaeota > Hermodarchaeia > Hermodarchaeales > Hermodarchaeaceae > YT-063. The sequence continues at coordinate 2,513 of CBDVBC010000174.1, forward strand.
GTTCTGGAGGTCCCCTGGAAAAAGCTAGTGGAAGCACGGAGGGTTTCTGTTCCGGGCAGCCCGGCAAAGCCTTTCCGAATATTATCTCCAGAGTTGTTAGATTACGTCAAGGCAGGCGGCTTTGATGTTGAGGGAAGTAGCGTCACGCTCCAAGCATACCAGGCAGTGTTTCAGGTCAACCTCCTCAGCGGGGCAGTGAGGTTCAGCCCCTTGCTCTGCCATGAATGCTCAAAGGGTTCAAGGAAATGGACTAGCCTATGCCTGGTCGCGGCGGGACCCGGTTGGAGCAACACAGCACTGAATCAGCGGGAGCTTGAGGTGCTCGCTAAAATCCACGCAATCGCCAACGAGACTCTACCTGCGGAGCGAGATTGTATGGTTCAAGAAGCAGTGGCAGGTGTTAGTAGCTGCCGCCATTTCAAAGCCGCTCCGGTAAAACCCAGGGTCTCTGATCCCGTTGAAATAATTCTCGATGAGCTCGTCGAATCAGTCTCTATGACACCGCTGGGGTACTAGGCGCTTGTGTTGTTAGACTTGGGTGAACTGGCATGGGGCTTCTAGGTTGCCATATATCCATTAGCGGCGGCATAAGTAATGCACCCCCTAGGGCGGCTAAGCTGGGCTGCGAAACTATGCAGATCTTCACCCGGAACCAGCGACGCTGGGCCAGCAAACCCCTCGACCCGGAGCAGGCAGAAGGCTTCAAGGCGGGCATCAAACAACAGGGTCTCCTGGAGGTCATGGCTCACGGAAGTTACCTCACAAACCTTGCCTCCCCCGACCCTCGTATCCACGCCCTGTCAGTGGAGGCCTTCCAGGACGAGCTAGACCGCTGCGAAGCACTGGGCATTCCCTATTTCATCGTACATCCTGGGTCGCATAGGAGAACCTCCCTCCAAGAAGGGCTCAACCTCCTCACAGCCAGCCTTCAACAGAGCCTAGCAGAACGTTCAAGCTACAGGGTCAAGCTCCTCCTAGAGACAACCGCAGGAGGCGGGAAATCGCTGGGGGGCCGCTTCGAGCAACTCGCAGAAATCCTAGACCAAGCAGGCATGCCTGACCGCCTGGGGATCTGCCTGGATACCGCTCATGTCTTTGCCGCAGGCTATGATATCAGAACCCAGACCGGCTATGAGGAAACCCTCGACGCCTTCGACCACCACATAGGCCTCGACAGGTTGAAAGCCTTCCACCTCAACGACTCAAAGACGAAGCTGGGCAGCCGCCACGATGTCCACGCTGAGATCGGAGAGGGGTATATCGGCTTCGAAGCCTTCAGCCTCCTCCTAAACGACCCCCGCTTCAAACACCACCCCATGAACCTGGAAACCCCGGGCGGCGAAGAAGCCTTCCAAAGAAACCTCCAACTCCTCTACAAACTCCGAAGCACAAACTAAACCGCAGGGAGTACGCCGCATTAACCTGTAGTCATCTAGGCTGCATTCACCATTTCTGTAGTGGACCTGTCGGGCTGTTATCGCAAAGTTAATGTATCTAGAGGAGGCTTGAGTAGTTCTAGAGGTTGACTAGTTGCCCCTTTGCAAACATTGTGGAATGGAGATAGAATATTCTGACCAGTTCTGCCCTAGCTGTGGAAGTTCTCTTAAACCAGTTTATGAAAGCACAGAGAAAACGAAGCCCGGGGGCAGAGTTAGCCCATCATATTCTCCGCCACCCTCACAACAATCCTTTCCGCCACCTAGAAGGACACATTCCCCAGTTGTTGTCCTACCGGGATACCGCTGGTGCTACTCCTGCGGAAGATATGTCAATCCCTTGAAACAGTGGAGCGTCGCCCTCTTTATTATCCTCCTATTAATCTTCCCAATCGCTGGTATCCTTTATGCCACTTTGGGTACCTCCAAGGTATGTCCTATCTGCCGCTCAAAAACAGCCTCCAAGGGTTATGTACCTTCACAAATGTGAAATTGGCTGATGAGGCTACCTCTCCCGATTTTGTCTAAATGATTGGTTGTTGGTTCAGGTGTTTTAGAAGGTTCTTTGT
>CBDVBC010000175.1:0-4511 GCA_965372125.1 Candidatus Hermodarchaeota archaeon
GCCAGGTGTCTTCATCGATGACGCCGAGAAAGCTGGCGAGATTATCGTTAAAACCGCCTTGGCGGTCAAACCCAAACGGAAAAAGAAAAGTTCGTTACTCAGTAAACGCAAAATCACAGAGTTAGCCAAAACATGCCGACAGTGCTACGAGTGCGTACGGGCCTGCCCTAACAATTACCCAATAGTCGATGCAGTACTAGCCGCCCGGGAAGGCAACCTTGAACCACTAGCCGAAATATACTCCGGATGCGTCGGCTGCGCCCGGTGTGAATCCGCCTGTCCCAACGGTTTTGACTTGCACAGCTGGATGACGACAGCAGGCAAGGACCAGTGGGCCAATGAGTCATATATGGTCCGAACAGGACGAGGTGCGATCAAGGATACTGAAATCCGCGCAGTAGGACAGCCTATTGTATTCGGTGAAATACCCGGTATCATAGCACATGTCGGGTGCGCGAACTATCCCGATGACGGAAAAGCAATCTATGATATGAGCGAAGAATTCGCTAGCCGCCGCTTCATCATAGTCCTTTCAGGCTGCGCCGCCATGACTGTGGGCTTGTTCAAAGACGAGGAGGGCAAGAGCATATACGAACGCCGCACCGGCGCCTTTGAAGCAGGAGCCGTTCTTAACGTCGGCTCCTGTGTATCGAACCCACACATAGCTGGAGCAGCAATAAAAATCGCGCAAATCTTCGCAAAGCGCAACCTCCGCGGAAACTATGAAGAAATAGCCGATTATATTACGAACCGAGTAGGGGCTGTCGGTATCTCCTGGGGTGCAATGTCCCAGAAGGCTGCATCGATCGCAGCTGGGTTCTGGCGCCTCGGCGTACCGGTCATCGTTGGCCCACATGGAACCAAGTACCGCCGGATGCTGCTAGGTCGTGCTGACAAACCTGAGGACTGGATGGTCTATGACGCCCGTACCGGTGACCGTGTACAGATAGCTCCAGGACCGGAGCATCTCTTCTACGCGGTAGAAACCAAGGAGGAATGTATAGTGTTGACAGCGAAACTCGTTATACGCCCCAATGATACAGCTAAAGGCCGTTCCATCAAACTAAGCCACTATATTGACCTCCATGAACGATACTACGGATTCTTCCCCGACGATGTCCACCGCTTTATACGAAGGAAGGCTGATATCCCGATCACTCTCAAGAAGAAGATTGAAGCGCAAATGAAAGAACACAAATGGACCGAACGAAAGATACCTGACCCAACGCTTCTCAAGCGTATGGTCTATGGAGGTAAGAGCTAAAATGATGCGTGCAGAGCCTTGGCAAATCGCTGAAACCTGCGGTCCAAAAAAGGCACAAACCCTAAAGAAACCCGCTGTCGTAAAGGTGATGCTGAAGAAGGCTGATTCCCCCCTCTTCATCGTGGGGGCTGAGGCGATAACCACCGAGGGTCCCGGAGGCGGCACCATGGTGGACTACTTCATCAAGCTCGCCCAAAAAACAAAAGTCCCCATTGTAGCTACCGCCCAGACCATCAAGGCATTCCTCGACAAGGGATTCACAGAAGCAGTATCAATCAATGCAATGGATATTATCTATCTGCTAACCGATCCCAAATGGAAAGGAGCACATAACAAAGGACCCCATGACCTCGTCCTGACCTTCGGCTACCCATATTATTATGAGTGGCTGATGCTAGCGGGACTCGTTAACTTCGCCACGCAAATAAAAACTATCACGCTGGGGCGATACTTCCAGCCCCACGCCAGCTGGTCCTTCCCCAATTTGAAGGTGAAGAACTGGCACGAGGCACTCGATAAACTCTTAACAATAGTAGGAGGACCCTAAGAAAATGAGCTTTGAAGAACTACCCGTCCAGTGCGGTGTTGTATACGAAGGAGAACGCATCCGGAGAGGCGACATGCAAGTCGAGCTCGGCGGGCCAAAAGTCGAACAGAAATTCGAAATCGTTTACGTCCGACCCCTAGACCAGGTCGAAGACGGGAAAATCACCGTCGAAGGACCCGACCTCCCCCAGATGGAGGAGGGAAGCCGCGTACCCCTCGGAATCCTAATCGAGGTCGCCGGCAAAGAAGTCGAAGAAGACCTCGAAGGAGTAATCGAACGCCACATCCACGAATACTGCAACTTCGTAGAAGGCATGATGCACCTAAATCAAAGATATGATATCTGGATTAGGCTGAGCAAAAAGTCCTTCAAGAAGGGCTTTAACTCGCTGAAACACCTGGGCACAGTACTAATGCACCTCTTCAAGACCGAACTGCCCATCATCGAAAAAATTCAAGTCACATTCTACACAGACCCTGACAAGATTGCTGAACACTACGCCGCAGCTGTTCAGCGCTACGAAGCGCGTGACGCCAGGACCCGCGGGCTCAAGGACGAGGAGGTCGACACCTTTTATGGATGCAGCCTCTGCCAGTCCTTTGCTCCGACTCACATGTGTGTGATCACCGCGCAGCGGTATGCTAACTGCGGTGCCATCAGCTGGTTTGATGGACGTGCAGCAGCGCGGGTTGACCCTAAGGGTCCCCTCTTCAGTATCCCCAAGGGCGACGTCATCGATGGCTTCAAAGGCGAATACTCTGGTGTGAACCAATCCTACAAGGAGAAGACCCTGGGTTCTGTTACCGAAGTTTGTCTCTACAGTGCTTTTGAGAAGCCCCATACAAGCTGCGGCTGCTTCGAGGCTATTGCTTTCATAATACCCGAGGTCGATGGGCTTGGAATCATGCACCGCGACTTCAAAGGCAGCGCGGTCAACGGTCTACCCTTCTCAACAATGGCAGATTCCACTGCTGGTGGAAGGCAGATTCCCGGCTTCCACGGACTCGCCATCGAATATCTGCGTTCACCCAAGTTCCTCCAGGTTGATGGTGGCTGGGATCGCATCGTCTGGTTACCTAAAGCCGTCAAGGACCGGGTAATCGACTACATCCCCAAGGAGATTGTGGACAAGATTCCCACCGAGAACGATGTCAACGATATAGAGGAACTGAAAACCTACCTTGAGGATCACACTCACCCGGTCGTCAAGCGATGGGCAGAACTGGGTGCGGCAGCGCGCCTTGAAGAGGAAGAGCGAGAAGAAGCCCTAACCGTGCCCGGGCAGATGGTTGCCACGGTTCCTGGTGTTGGTGGCGGCTTGCAAATCATCTTCAAGAACGCTCGGATTTACGCCGAGAAGATTATCATCAAGCGCTTGGACAAGCGAAGGAAGTGAGGGCTTCAACTATGCCCCCAAAGGAAAAACAGAAAGATAAACGTTCCCGTTCTAAGGATGACTATCAGCTATCGCTTCTGGGTCCCCTTGAGTCGCTCTTTGGCAAGTTCGAGGAACTAGAGCTGGAGAACATCACCATCGACGTGGATGAGCTCACCCTCTTTGTAAGGCCTGCTCTAGAACAGATTGCTGAGGCCGTTCGACCCACTGCGCTGCTCGATGCGAAGTTCAAATCACCCTATACAGACTATCCTGGGGAAATCCGGGAAATCACCATTGGTGCTACAAAGGCGGATGGAGGTAGCCGGGGTAAAACGCTCACTATTGGTGGGCACAAGGCACCTGCTTGGAACCTCTTCCAGGCTAAGCCCGAACGCCTTCCAATCATTGCAGCTGATGTCTTCGACATGCGGATCCCCCTCGCCAAGGTAGTCCGAGCCCACTACAATGATGTCATGGATGACCCCTGTGACTGGGCACGGCTGGTCGTGGACAAGTTCGGAGAAGACCTGATCACCCTTCACATTATTAGCACCGACCCCGCACTCAAAGACACAAGCATCAACGAAGCCGCCAAAACCATAGAGAACGTGCTACAAGCTGTAGATGTTCCAATCCTCATCGGGGGGAGCGGCGACCCTTAAAAGGATGCAGCCCTTCTTGCCAAGGCAGCAGAAGTTTGTGAAGGCGAACGCGTCCTCCTCTGCTCTGCAACAATGGATATGTGGAAGCCGGTCGCTGAAGCCGCCAAAGCCCACAACCAGCTAGTCCTCGCCTGGACAAGCATCGACATCAACCAACAAAAAGAACTCAACCGCCGCCTCCTCGACTACGTTACACCCGACCAGATCATCATCGACCCAACAACAGCAGCCCTTGGCTACGGACTAGAGTATGCATTTACCATCATGGAACGGATGCGACTGGCGGGTCTAATGGGCGACTCTGAACTCGCCTACCCAATGAGCAGCGGAACAACCAACGCCTGGGCCGCCCGAGAAGCCTGGATGAAAAACCCCGCCCTCGGACCCCGCGAACTCCGCGGACCCATCTGGGAATCCGTCACCGCACTAGCACTACTACTAGCAGGAGTGGACGCGTTTATGATGATGCATCCGGCTGCTATTAAAACAATGTTTGATTTAATCAAATGGTTGAGTACGCGGATTGAGCGGAAACCCAAGGACTTCGTGGACTGGACATCACTAGAGATTCCAGTAGATTAGTGGAATGCCGCTGGCTTGCTCTCAGATTTGCCGTGGATGCGTGCTAGCCTAGGTGAGAATCTTGGTTAGATGTGGTCT
>CBDVBC010000176.1:0-4494 GCA_965372125.1 Candidatus Hermodarchaeota archaeon
TCTGCTCGCCTAGCGCGAGAAGGTGGTCAAATACGAATTGTCAGTCAATTGGAACAAGTTGCTTCGCTAGTTCTAAGAAATGAGGTAGGTCCTCCCTTTGGTCTTAGTCCCTTCCGCTTTGCTGAACAAGAAATAAAGGTAGATCAGTCCGCTTCATCAACTATTGTTTCGGCAATAGCTGTTCATCCCGAGCGTCCACTCACGATTGTAACCCGACTTACCTTTCCCTACAACTCCTCCTTGATACAACAAGAAACTCTAGTGACTAATACTGGTAAAGAAAGTCACAGTTTCAAACTCAGACTCATAGGCCCTGGAGGAGGAATCACACTGAGCACCGGAACAGCGGTTATCCCCCTAGCCTCAGGTATCGTCCAAGGATCTACTACTAGCACCTTGGTGAGCTATCCAGCAATTCAGAGTAATCCGGAACGCTTCAACGAAGAATGGATTGCCATCAAGGGAGAATCACTTACAATAGGTCAGGTTTGGGACCCTCAGAACCTGGAGGAAATACAAGTATCTACTGGGCGAATTAGCCAACTCGACTACCATCAGGTAACCCTAGAGCCTGGCGAACGGCGATGCCTCTCAAGAGTTTGGCATATTATGCGAGCTCCAGGCTGGACCACAATCCAGCGAGTTTGGCAGGAAAAAATCAAGCATCATGTTCCTCAATTAAGCGAGTTAAGGGTACCCCCTGAGGCTGCTTCAGTCTTACAGATTACTCCTCCAACTCTTGTGCTTCCTCACCGGAAAAAAGTTAGTTGCGAGTTCACCCTGCGTTATTCCGCGAGTTCGCCCCTATCAGGTCCCATATTTATTGACCCTCCAAAAGGATGGTCAGCCAAACTAATCCTCCAAGACACAAAAGCTAGTAGTGCACCAATCCTGCTTTCCGAAATCACCAACAATAATCCCCCTAGCCTTAACTTGACACTTACTCCAACAAAAACTATTCCCGATAAATTCAGTGTTTACAAAGCCAACATGACTTGGCAGACTCCTGTTCAAACGCGTCAGTCTTTCTCCATCATCCAGTTGGGCACATCAGGAAGCAAGGTTGATGTCTCAGAGGAGCGCGAAGAGGACCTCAGAGTCTTTCGAGTGAAGAATGGGCTACTAGAATTTACTGTGTCACCTGACTTTGGGGGGTGTCTTTACTCATTAAAGAATCAACAGGGAACAGAACTGCTCTGCTCAGCATTCCCAACTCCCCGACCAAAGATCTTTATCCAGAACTACTACGGGGGAGTGCAACCAATCATCTCTGGAGTGGAGGAGGATATCTTCCAGGCAAAAACGAATTCTGAGAATATGGATGCTAGTCTCTGCTCTCAAGGAAAACTTTGGAAAGGCATCGAGATATCCTGGCGAAGCGAATTACAGCCGGTCTGTCGCGGCGTCGAGTTCAAACTGAAGTACCTCACAGCCCCTGGGAGTCCACTAATACTGGTGGACTGGCATTTCAACAACTCCACATCAGCTCCACTCCGGCTATTCACAGCGTTCTTGATGGATCTTGGCTTTGATGGTAGCTTGACAGAATCCGTTATGCAGGCACGCTGGGGCAATAGTTTCGCAGAGATTAGGCCCAGTCCAACTCCAGCAGCCTTCACACCTGACACCGGGGCTGCTTGGCTTAGACGAGAGCACTCGGAATCTGAACCTCCAGAGGGGTTGGCGCTTCTCACTGCTGGGCGAAGAAAGACATTGCTAGTCCTCCATATTGGAGTTGCTGCTTGGCTTGGTAGCTTTGATGCAAACTTCTGGCTTCGACCAGGAGAAGAACGAGTCCAACGTAGTTGCCTTGTCGTCGACCCACAAAGCGGAGAAGAACTCGAAGAAATCCAGTGCATCTTACACGATTTGTGAAGTACTTGAGCATCACAACATCCATTAAAGCATAGAAGGCTTCAAGTCTACAAATGGAGTTGTAATCATTGAGTCTTCCTAAAGGCAAGCTCGGATTCGCGGATTTGGAGCGGTTAGTGTTTCGGTATCTTCCGCGTGTTGATGATTCACGGGAGGTGCCTCTCGACTTTACAGCTGCTCCGGCTTCTGGCAATCTTATCGCAGCCTCTGACCCGGTAATCGGAGTCCCCCTCGAATATTACGGGTTCTTCGCGGTCCACTACTCAGCGGCAGACGTCTCTATGGCTGGTGCAATTCCTCAGTACCTTACCTTGGGCGTCTATTACCCACCGGGCACCCCAGAGAAATGGCTGGAGAACAACATGCGCCAACTTGGTGATGCAGCTCGACACCTTGATATCCGAATTCTCGGAGGCCACACAGGAGGTTACGACGGTCTCACACTCCCCTTGATTTCCTCGACCTGTTTGGGCATTCTCCCCGAAAAAGCGCAATCGCTCCGTTCTGTGAAATCCAATGATGTCCTCCTTGCAGTGGGTCCAGTGGGAAGAGAGACCCTCTGGTTTATAGCAAATGTTGATCCTGACAAAGTCGATGAAATATTACGGTCAAAGCAGCGCAAACAAGTGGCTAGAGATATGAGTTCATTTGACGTGGCATCAGTAGTAGGTTCTCTCTCCCGTCAGAAAATTCTTCTAATGCATGATGTGGCAGAGGGGGGGCTAGCAACCTCGGTAACAGAAATAGGCAGAGCTACAGGGCTTGGTCTTATTATCCAATACGATGCAATTCCGTGGGATACTGACATCCTTCGACTTTGCGCCAATCTAGGTTGGAACCCTCTCCACTGTTCCTCCTTTGGAAACTTCCTAATAGCCACCGCCAAAGATGGAGCTTCTGATGTCTTGAGTGAGCTAACCCAGCAAAACCGCCCCGCAGCAATCATTGGCGAGTTTACCGCAGACCAACAACTCCTTCTCAATCGTGACGGTAAAATCACTCCCTTATCAAAGGGTCATGATCCATACAAGGATTATACTGCCAATATTACGTAGCTTCACGCTTCTGTCACAAGCCTGCTACTTAATCACTTTGCGAAGACGAAGCTCATCACGAACCGGGATATTACCTATTCCAAGGACTTGCTCACCTAGCTTCTCGGCAACTACATCTGGTGCGACCTCGAACAATTGGAATCCTAGACGCTGATAGAAAGCAAGCGCAGGCAGGTCATCATTTGAAGTAACGACAAGAAGTTGAGACCTTTGCTTCTCGATGGTAATTTCTTCGACTGCCTTGACAAGGGCGTGACCAACCCCTCCACCTTGGTATTCAGGGCGAACTCCCAATGCCACAATTAAAACCGTTTCTAGGTCAAAAAGAGTATAGAAAATAAAACCCAAGATTCCCTCCTCTTGAGTAGCCACCAATGCTGGTGTGTCTGTAACAACATAGCGTTTGCTGAACATCTGCTGTTCCAAATCGCCCCAAAAAAAGAGAACTAGCTCTTTCAGAATTTCCGTATCCTTACTATGTGCTGACCTGATACTATAGTTGAAGTTATTTGATGTAATGCAAGCTCGGCAAATAACTCGGAACTTCGAATGCCGCCCGCACAATAGTTTATCACAAACCGTGCAGCGAAATTCGGCGTTGTCATCACATCCATGGCAGGATGAAAAACGTGATTTTACCATATTCTAATTCTCCTGTGAAATAATCATTCACTTTCAGTTAGGAAATATATTATCTAAGGCAGCTTTGCGCGGAAGACGAGAAATGCACCTAGACTTCTTGAGAGCCATCTCTTACCCCAACATTCACCAAGTCGTGCAAGGCTAGGTAAGAACCGGGCTGGTGTGAAAGTGGACACATATACAGATCCACAGTAATCAATGGCGGTGAAGGATGCTCGACGGAGCAGACGAGTGATCTGCCAAGGAGAAGGGAACCGCGCGTAGGAAAAGATGTCCCTTCGCGCAAAGCTTCGAAGCCTTCGCTCTAAACCCCAGATACTAGTCGATGAGAGGATACCCATAATCAGAAGACCTCCACGACGCAAGGTTCGGTGGATCTCGTTAAGCATTTGTTGAGGATTCGGTACAAACTCTAGCACCGTAATAGCTGAAACCAACTCAGCTATCCCCTCCCGGAAGGGCAGCTGCTCACAATCTGCGATAACAAACCCCGCTCGTGGGTCGGTGTGCAGCTTCTCCTGAGCTACTGCTATCATCTGCCAGGAAAGATCAACCCCGACAGCATAGGCACCCCTCTGAAGCAACAACTCCATCGACAAACCTGATCCCGCGCCAAGATCCAGTGCTAGCCCCTCTATTCGATTAGGTAGTGCCGCGGTAATTGCTGCTGATTCTACCTCCCATACAAAATTGCCGAGTGGTGTTGAGTACCAAGCATCATAGAAACGAGCGATACTTCCAAAGGCTGTACCAACAGCAAGCTTGTGTTCCTTTGATGTTGTATGGCTATTCTCCAACACTTCCAACCTCAGTGTGTCCTTCGCAAATCAATCGCACATATTCAACAACGGTCTTGGGGTTATCACCAAATACAACCACAAGTGCTTCAAGTCCATGGGCTCCTTGATCATACAGGACTTTG
>CBDVBC010000177.1:0-4439 GCA_965372125.1 Candidatus Hermodarchaeota archaeon
TCAGATTATCCCACTTTATCATTACTCAAGCTATGTAAGTTTAAGGAGTATATCGCGTAGTCGAGTGTGCGAGTACTTCAGCAGTCTTGTGCGTGAAATCAGGAAGATGAGTACTTGAAATGTATGGACAAGAATGTAATCTTGCATAATACTTGATGGGAGGAAGAAAGCAATGTCTAATGCAATTATTATGCCCTACAATCCTTATGAGAGGTATAATAGCAGAGGTTTCATGGGTCGCGTGGTTCCACACATCTTCCATGCGGAAAGAAATGGTGCTGTATTTTGAACTTCGCTAGCCTATTTACCTCTGTTACATAAAACGATTAAATCAGGTTACTTCTACCATTCTAAGATTAAACAGGTTACCCATGCTTTTCGCGTCTTGAAATTCATAGATTTTCGGATTGAATCACTTACTGCGGATGAATGGAAGTATGCCACTCCTTACAGAAGTCGAGATATCAAGGCATTTCATAAAGAAAGCGGATTTGCAGTACTGATAACGGAGATTAGAAAACTCAAAAGGAAACACGAGCTCTTTGACTTCCGAAAAGTGTCTGATAACGAACCTGTTGAACGCGCTCAAGCACCAGTTATTGTCCGTGATCCCAAGTATGTTGTTACTTTAACGCCCCTAACTTCAGCAGCTATGATTGATGATTATTTGAAGTGTCTCTTCACAGATGCGAAAATGAAAGAACGTGATATTGAGGACTTATTTGAGTACTCACTATATGAAAAAGGGCTGTATATTGAGCGGCAGCTTGATGTCGGTAATAGAAGGGTTGATGTTTTGGTCAGAAAGGGAGAGGTGCTATTTGTGTTTGAGCTTAAAAGAGGTGCTGCTACAATTTGGGATGTTAATCAGCTTGCTGAGTATGTTCAGGATCTGAAGACTACTGAGAAAGGTCGTGTACGTGGGGTGCTTCTTTGTGCTGAGTATGGACAGGATGTGGATCAGGCGCTAGTTAAATGGCGTAATCGTGGTTTAGAGCTTGACGCTGCTGTGTATACTTTTTCTATAGACCTCGAGTTCGAACGCTTCGGAATATAATCTGGAGCCTGGTGAAGTCTATCCATAGGGCTACTAATGCTGCTGAGCGTCATAATAAGGCAATCGAGGTTGAGAAGTTGTAAGAGTTTCTCGTCGAAAAGGTGTTCACTCCTTATTCAGTAATGTTCCTTATATTCTAATAGGAAAGTCAGTAAATTTCGAAGAGAAGCCATTAATTCATCTAGAATTGTAATCCATGCAGAGTGGAATTCTGGATTTGGTCCTATTATACGTAATCTCATCATAATTCTCGTAGCTTCTGTATTTCTCCTAGTGTGGGAGAAATCATGTCTTAGAGTTCTAATATTTCCCCAAATTTTTATGATTCTATCAAAGTCTTGAACACCATTTTGGTCTAACCATTTTGAAACACACTTTACTAAATCTCCCTTATTTTCTCCAACAATTCTTTGCCATGAACTACGTTCTCGGGCATCGACCTCGAATATTCCTGATAAGGCTCGTATAACACCAGTGAAGTCCTTTCGTTTAAGAACTGGGTCCAGAAGTTTCACGCCAAGCGTGGGAGGAACATAAAAGAACATAGGTAGTTCTAGGCTCGTCGCTATTGCGTTCGCATCTGTTAAGTATTGTATTAATTCTTTAATGAAAGCCCTATCAACTTCCATCTCCGGACTAGGTCGTCTTGAGATATGTGTAGTCTTCTCAGCTGAAGGTTTCGAAGCCATCAACCCCCGGCGCTCATCCGCTCGAATCCAACTCTGGCGGGCTACCTCTCGAATCCTCTCTGTGGTTACAATCAATTCTTCAATTTCTTGAGTTTTACCTAACTGTGATATGGAAACTTCTTCGCCGACTTTCTGAAGATGGATAATTTCAGTTGGTTCTTTCACCTGCTTTAGAAGACGTAGGCTGGGAGATGTAGCTACTACTTGAGTCGAATTAGAAATTAGCCTTAACGAGTGATACACGTCATTTATTCCATCAGTATCCATACGACCGAATGGGCTGTCAAACAGAAGAAGGAAATCCTGTAAAGGAACTTTTGTTAAAGTTGTGAAGAATGCTAGTGCATTTTGTGCCATTGAAGCATATTTTGAGGGTTTGAACAACAGCGCTAGTTCTTTAGAGGTTCCTGAATCCGTTTTTGAAGCTAATGTGCTGAATTCTTCAGTGGTTTCACGTGTTTTTCGTAGTTTAGCATCTGAAGGAAACACATCTTTTGGGAGGTATAGTTCCCTAGATCCGTAGTCATCTAAGAAGGAAAGCATCTTGAAGAAAGATGTTGGAATTACACTTGGTATGCTTTCAACACTTCGTTTAGCCGCTGCTTTTTGCTGCGAATCGAAGTTGTTTATTCCTGAACCTATGAACCGGCTATTCCTAATAGTTTCAATTTCTTGATTGTTTATGTGTATCCGAGACCATTGTAATTCAACAGGAATTTCTTGTAGCTTCATTGCCAGCAAGTTGACTTGGTCACTCGCTAATCCATGAAACTGCGAATATTCATCAAGGATTGTTGTCCATTCCTTTGATGACAAAATTATTTGTAATGAGATTTCTGCCTTTCCTGTTTTCAGTCCATGATGCAGGTATCTATCTCTTAGTAGAGGTTGTCTTTGTCCCGTCGCTAGAAGAATTGCTTCTAGAATGATTGTTTTTCCTGATGCATTCGGTCCAAATAGGATAGTTAGTGGTCTATTGAACTCGATATTGGCCATCTTGAATATCTTGAAATTAGCTAGTTGAACACGAAGAAGCCTCATTATGATTACCTAATTCAATTGTTCTTTAAATCTTTAAGACTAAAATTCAGTACAAGTCTGCTTCTTTAGTTATCGCCTAACGGAGTCTGAATGCTTTCTCTTCGATTACTTTTGCAGCTCTTGTAATGTCTTCTAATACACTCATCCATGACTTTATTAGAGCACTAGCGTTTTTCCTGATAGATGGTTTCTTCACAAGCATTTGTTTGATAAGGTTTGCAATACCTCCACTTAATAAGGATGGAATACTACCAACGTTGTCTGGCCCCATTGCCCCCTCGAGCGCCTGATTAAGAATGGGATTATTTTCTGAATCGCGAGGTAATTTGGGTTGCCTATTATATCCAGTAAATAAGTGTGCTAATACAAGACCCATTTGATATACATCTGATTTTGGCGTTATACGTTCCTTACCCCAGAAGTCGAGAACCTTGTCAGGACTCCAGTAGTGTCCAGTCACTTCTGTGCTACTCTGCTCGATATCATCCAAATAGATTCGATCATGAATTTCCTCTGGTATCGGATCCTCTACTAGACCTATATCATCAATGTCAACCTCGATATCAAGTTTGATTGATTTCATCATACCGAAATCACCCAATATGCAACTCCTACCCTTGATGAAGATATTCTTCGGTTGAATATCGCGATGAACAACACCTTCCTTTTCAAGAAAAACCAAGGAGGAAAGGAGTTGCGTAGCGTAGCAGGCTTTCTCAACCATAGTAGCCTGTTTCCTGCGAATGACATCTTGAAGAGTCATAGGCAAGTATTCCTCGATGACCAGTGGGCGAGTGTAATACGAATCAAGATCATAAACCTTAACGATAGCTGGATGCGAACACTCGCTAAGAAAACTAAAAGCTTCAAGGAACTTCTTTCTTCGTTCGGGTTTTGAGTATTTCCTGAAGAACTTGATTGCTACTAATCGACCAATGAGTTCAATTGGAGCAGTACATACAGCTAAGTGAGCTGTCACAGTACCGCCTGATCCAAGGTAATCGATTATTCTGTATCGTCTCCTGGATTTTAATTTCACTTCCTTCCAGAAGGGAAGTCTGAAATAATCCGACAACTAAATCCCTGAGCTATCAGGATGATGTGTCGTTTAAATTATTATCGGATAGGCAATCAGTTGTTCTGTTCGTTTGTGAAATTGATTCACAAGAAGAAGAATGCTGCTGGTTGTCATATTATGGCGATTGGTTTTGAGCAAATCGTCAAGGAGATTATTGCGGAGTCTGGTGTTCGGGGCTAGTTTGCTTCGGCTTTGCTGCCTCTTATGCACTCGGTCGCCACTCGATCTTGTCCTTCATTACCAGCGCCCGAAGTGCCTTGGGTGTCTGGTCTATTCCTTGGAGGTCAGGATGTGCCTTCAGAACCACTGAGTCGCTCAAGGTTAATTTGTGGAGTTTGGTGAGGGCGAAGAGTGGGGAGAGGTCGAGCTCCTTCAATGGGTTTCCGCCGAGTAGGAGGCTTCGGAGGTTTGTGCAGTGCTGGAGTGGTTGGAGGTCTATAGATGTCAGCTGGTTATTTTCGAGATAGAGGTCTCGGAGGTTTGTGCAGTGCTGGAGTGGTTGGAGGTCTAGCTTCTCCAGCTGGTTTCCGTTGAGCAAAAGGTCTCGGAGGTTTGTGCAGTGCTGGAGGGGGTT
>CBDVBC010000178.1:0-4409 GCA_965372125.1 Candidatus Hermodarchaeota archaeon
CATATTTGCCGATAGATATTATAGTGCATCAGCTAATACTCGTAAATTGATTATCACTCTCGTCTTTAAACCTGGCAATTGCGGCAGTGCTAACAGGTGATTTTAGAAAAGTAGTAATGTATGGAATATCAGTGGCTTTTGCACTGCTGGCAGTCAACTTTGGCTTTGGTTTAGAAACTATTTCCCGGTATGGTTTATGGCACAGTTTCTGATATGCGTCGGCTGTTAGTAGGTTTTCTATCTCCTTTGGGTCTGAGGGTTTGATGACGATCATCCAGCCTCCGCCGTAGGGGTCGTTGTTAACCAGTTCTGGTTCGTCCTCCAGTGCTTGGTTGACCTCCACCACCTCGCCGGTGACTGGTGCAAGGAGATTGGAGGTATCTTTCACCGACTCTATTATGCCAATTTTTTCGTCAACCTTGATATGGGTGCCGACAGCTGGCAGTTCAACAAAGACAATATCGTCCAGCTTTTCCTGCGCAAAATCTGTGATGCCTACACGAATGTTACAGTTCTCAAGGCGTACCCATATGTGTTCCTTGGTGTAGCGAAGGTCAGGGGGAAGCAAAAGAATGAAGTCAACTCCGTCAAATGGAGATGTATTTTATGACTATAGTATTCCATTATTTAGCTGTATAGTTTCTTTCTGAACCGATTCGGGAATGGTTCTTAGCTCTTCTCTGTTTATATTCCTGACAGTTCAGTGCATCTTCTGAAAAGGATAAAAGCACGTTTCACTATGTCTGATAAGCTAAGAGCTTGGTTGTGAAAGAGTTGATTGAGGATTTGGAATCTGTTTCAGGTACTGAGGGTCCACTAGCCAAGTACACCTTGGACAAGGCGGCGCGGCTTGATGCCCTCGCTCTTTTCCTGATCGTACTTGGTGCTACAACAATAATCGTGATGCTCCAGTCCCTTCTGCTGCCTGTCATAGATGGCCTCCCGATACCCTTTCTGGACTCCTTCGGCAAAAGGATGCTGATGAATATCCTAGCCTATGTAGGGCTGATTGCTATACTTGTGGTTTTCTTCGTCGTGTACGATTCACCCAGCTTTGAGTCACTTGGGCTAACACGGTGGCAGCTACCTCTGATTCTGGTATTTGGTGTTGTGACAACGATTGGTTTCCCGATAGTGATGCTTATCTCTGCTCCGATAATGATGAGCTTTTTTCCCCTTCCTCCACTTTCTTCACCCGGGTTCCTTGTCATGGTTCTCGAAACAGTGTGGATTGCCGTGTTCCTGATTCTCGTGGCGGTTTTTGAGGAGTTGGTGTTTCGTGGCTATATTTTCAATAAGCTCCGCCGGGGCTTCACAGGATTTCGTCCCTTCATCATCACAGCTGTCCTCTTTGCGGTCCTCCACTTACCAAAATATGTTGTCGGAATGTTTATCACAGGTCCAATTGACCCCACAATTTTATTGCAGCCGGCTATTCAAATGCCGATTCTTTTCATGTCAGGTTTGACGTTCTCCGCTATCCGCTATTACACTGGATCCATAATTGTTCCAATGATTACGCACTTTTTCTGGAATTTCTATATTCTCCTCTTTTCGCCTATCCTCGAATCGGCTAGCATTTTCTTATTGATCCCCCTAATTGTTATTCTCACAGCAACCATCTCCATGCATGTATCATTCCATCTCTCATGGCCTCTCTCCCGCTCTATATTCCCTCAGCCTCCTGAAAGTGTTGATGACTATCTTAGAGGCTATGTAGCCCGAGCAGAGAAATTCCACATCAAAGCAGAAAGCATGCGGTCAGTGGAGTCCTTCACCGAAGGTGAGCCCTTATCCATGCCAATAGGGATTGGCGAAGAACATTATGAAGAGGGCGAAAGACCACTTGGGGAACATCGTCTACGCTTTGTTTCTCTAAGTGAAAGTATTCGTTATCGTAGGAGGCGTGTCCGGTACAACTACATTCGCCGCTTAGCTCTTTGGTTCCAACAAGCAGCCCTCCTCCTCGTTGAGAATCTCGACTACACGATCATCCCCTCTCTCCGTCGTTCGACAAAGCAGCTTCGTAGACTCTATAAGCTAGAAGTCAAGTTGGCTGTACTTTCAGGGCGCCTAGGTTACTATCTTGAACGGCAGGCTGCAACCGGGATTAAAATAAGGTCAATTCCTGCGCTCCAAAGGACACTTGGTCGTTACCAGATCCGTCTTGATGCCTTTGTCCATACAATTGACCCTCAACTCTTGGACATCGTCAACTCGTAGGCTTTGCCTTTGAAGAGTTAGAACCTACACACTTTTAGAGCCACTAGCCCGCTCCCGGAGTTCCTGACCAGTCTGTTTGATGTCCTGTGTGATGTGACGGAGTACTGGTAACGTGAGTAGGGCTCCAGCGAAGAATAGTAGGCAAATCAAGGCTAGGGAGGGCGAGTAGGTTCCTCCGAAGAAGAGTACCGCCAGTGAGGGGGCAAGTTGGGTGCCTAAAGCGACGCCAACAACATGCGCGAGGAGATGTATTGACATCGAAGTACTTCGGATTTCAGGTGGATTCACGTCCCCGGCGCTGACATATATTAGCGGTGATATCCCTGCGTCAAAGAAGGTCCCGGTGAAAACGAGCAGAAAGAAGATAAGAGTAACTGGGTTAAACAGCAAGTCGAAAATCGTTGCAGAGGGCAGGACAGAAAAGGGGTAAAAGCAGGCGAGGAGTAAAATCGGTCCTGCGCAGAGACAGCAGAGCAGGATAAGTTTCGCTCGTCCCTTCTTGTCTGAACTGAAGATTCTGTCGCCAAGGCGGCCAAAGACAATATTCCCTCCAATCTGACTGACTAATGCAAGGGTCATGAACTGGGTAGCCACAAAGATTACGTCAACGCCATGGTCAAACTGGAGCCATCGGACAGCCCAAGCCCCAAAAGCAGCAGTTGGGATAATTGCGATAATCCCGACGAGGACTAGCCAGATGTTAGAGCGCTTCCTCCACATCCGGCGGAGATCACTGCGTTTGATACGATAAGTGTAGACCTCGCCAGCACTGTGTAAGTCTGCGAGGGATTCTTCATGTTGTCCCCGTAGTGGTTCTCTTGTGAAGAAGAGTAGGAGCCCTGCTCCAAGGCCAAGGACTATGAGTATTTGGAAGGGGGTTTGCCACCCGAATGTTTCGACGAGGAGGCCGCTGACGATGAAACCTAAGCCAAAGCCTGCACCAGCTGCAGTACCGAGTAAGCCTACAGCTGTAGAGCGGAGGCGGGTTGGAACGCAGTCGATCACCATTGATAGGCCTAGAGGTGCTGTGGCGCCGATTCCAGCGGCTGCGATACAGTAGAAGAGCATGAGTGTCAGGTAGGTGTTATTCAGCAAGACTAGAGGTATGAACCAGAATATCCAGAAGAAAGTGCTAATGATGAGGAGTGTGCGGCGAGTCCCCCGGTCAGCGACGATTGCCCAGGGGAGGGCTGCTAGGCCAGAGATTATCTGAAAGCTGGTGACAATATAGCCGATCCAGTCATCGGAGGGTACACCCAGCTGGGAAACCATGACACTTGTCATTGGGGGGAGGAGGGCACTTGCTGCGGCTGTCACTATGGAGAGCACGAAAAGGATTGCTAGGGTGAGTTTGGCACGGCTTTTCCATTCAGATGGCTTCAGAGTAGCGGGATCACTGGGCATATGGGCACCTCTTTTCGTTCAACATCCATTTCGCTTAGGTGATAAAAGGGTGATGGATTTTACTTGTTCCGCGAGACCCTTCGATGAGTGAAGGTGAAAAGTTTAAGACGTAAAGCAATAATCTTGACCACTCTCAGTCAAGTGGTAGAAAAGTTATGGTGAGTATTAAGGCGAGGACACTCATAGTCACAGGAATCAGCCACGGACTGGTTCACCTACTGATGCTTGCCCTACCCTTCATCACGGTGAAGCTACTTGACGTGACAGCGGTTCCCCCAGGCCAAGAAGGACTCGTCGTGTTACTCCTCAACACCCCCGCGTACTTTGTTTTCGGTCTTAGCGCAATCCCAGCAGGAATTCTAGCAGACAAATTTGCTCCAACCAGAGTAATTGCCCTAGGACTCTCGCTTACGGTGGCATCAGGTATCAGCCTTTTCTTCCTTTGGCCTCTAGGACTCACGACCATCACTCTCCTCTTCATTCTCTATAGTTTCGGAGCAGGTCTCTACCACCCAGCTGGAACTGCTTGGGTCTCCAATGTTTTCGTAGAAAACCGAGGTAAAGCGCTGGGGCGTCACGGGATTGGAGGGAGTATCGGACAAGCTTCATCACCGATTATCTCTGCAACGATTTTGAGTACTCCTGCTTGGCCTATGATATTTCCTGTATTAGCTGCCGCTGGGCTGATAGTTACATTCATCTGTCTTCGGTTTCGCATGGAGGAGACAGAGCTAGAAGAAGGTCCTGAACAGACATCATCGTACAAGGCTGGATTCTTCAGC
>CBDVBC010000179.1:0-4405 GCA_965372125.1 Candidatus Hermodarchaeota archaeon
ATCCAAGCCACGAGTTCTAGCATATAATACTGATTATAGTCTAAAAAGTGTTCCTGTGGGGAGAATGATTCGAGTGCAGAACGCTGCGCTTCATTGAATCGGGGACTCCGTCTTGTTGTGGAAGTACAGGTTTCTCTTCGGAATGTCCCTTTCAAGGATTTGCGCAATACCGGGTGTTGCCAAGATGTTCGTGTGGGGATAAGAATATAGTGAAATCTAATAGTGTGTTACCATTACCTTCCTCGGAGAAATGTACCCAAGGACCAATACTGACCTACTAGTGGGTTGTATGTGAACAGTTTTAGCTTGGCGATGTCGGGTTCGCCCTCATCATCCAGGACCTTGTCGTCTATGTGCCAAGCGACTACCTCGCCGACGAAGAGGTGGTGGGCACCCAGCTCGACGACCTGACGAGTCTTGCATTCGATGTTAAGGGGGCACTCCTTAATCATCGGTGAAGTGACCTTGCTAGAGGGGACTGGCGTCAAATTACATGTGACGAATTTGTCGATGGATCGACCCGACTTGGTGCCACAGGTGACCACCGCTTCGATGAGGTCCTCGGAGGGGACGTTAACTACAAAGTCGCCGATTTGTTCTAGTAATTCGTAGCTGTGTCGTTGGGGTCGCACACCGATGGCTATCTGAGGGGGCTTGGAGCAGACGTTTGCTACCCAGGAGAGTGTAATGATGTTAGCACTCTGCTCGTTCCCTACGCTGACCAAGACCGCGGGACATGGAACCAGGACTGTAGCGGGTTCGTGTTCTTGCTTCATATCAGCATCTTTTCTACGAACTATCGGATAAGTCTTTTATGAACAGACAATTCCTATACTCTTGGTGAATGAAGAGTTGGTGGATGACAGATCGGTTAAAGAGTTCGTCCAATACCTTGAGGGGCTAGCAGTTTCTCATCTGAAGAAGATTTATGGTGAAGTGCACGGAGCAGAGACTGTTAAACGGTTCCAGGAGCAGTTTGCGAAGCGGTCCGAGGATGTTATGTCAAGGCCCGTTGACCCTCTTTGGAAACACCACGCAGTTAACCCCTGCTTCGTGATTGCTCTGCGGGAGGTTCAGGAAATTTCCATTTCATCCTTGGAGGAACAGGTGGTTGGTATCTACCGGGTCCTGCTTCAACCCTTTTTTGACCGGCATCGCCAAGAGGTTGCCGCCAGCACCGACCCCTGGGCTAGCATCGTCGAGAGCGTGAAGGCCGGGAACCAGCAATACTATGATAACGATTACTTCTCCCTCAAAATGGTGCTCGACACAGATGCGGTCTTTGGCTTTGACCTCCACCGATGCCTTTACTGTGAATTGTTCCGAGATTTTGGTTACTCGGAACTCGCGCCGGTTCTCTGCAAGTATGACAAACTTTATGCTGAAACCCTGGAGGATTGGGTTAGCTTTGAGCGGACCGGAACCATCGCTGATGGTGCAGACCTGTGTGACTTTAGATTCCATAGGAAGTAGAGGTCAGTTGAGTCGAGCCAAACACCTATATTCAGGGGAGCTGCGGTATTGGTATGTTCGAGCTTTCCATCTTACAACCCTTGCCCATTGACCCCTTCCTCCTCATCATCGCTGCAATCGTCCTCATTCTAGTATTAATCATAATAGTGCTCATCTGCTTGCTTCGACGTCGCCGACGAAGAGCTGTCATCAGTACCAGGCGTCCAAGATCTGCAAGGACCATTCCATCGCCCGGAAAGAGAGTTCAGTGCCAGAAATGTTTCTCCGTCGTTTCCTCGGAAGCGTCCCATTGTTCCGTCTGCGGTGAGAAATTATAAGCCTAGCCTTTAGGGATCCATGCCTTTTAGCGCGGTTCCCCTACCCCTCTTTTTTACATTTCATAGAGTGTTAGGTCATTGCTCTCGTTGTCATCGACGGCTTATTGCCAAACAGCCCAGCAAAGCCCCTTGGGAGAAACCAAACATCTATATTTCACGGTGTTGTTAATTATCATTACCTTTATTTGGGTGCAATCCTAGAATCCATTATCGACACTTAATTTGTGAGTGGAGATGCAATGAAAACATCACGTTTCCTCATTTCCCTTATCTTGGTTGTAGCCTTGATTCAGCCTGTTTTATTTGGCTTGGCCCCAAACCCCTCCCATGGGCTACAACAACCGGTAAACACTAGGCTAAGAGAATATCTTCCAGCTGTAACACGTATGGAAGAACCATTATCACTCCCAGACACTTCTTCACCTGAACTGTCTGCTTCTACCGGAGCCCCGGTAGAGCAGCATACGCCAACACGATCACCTGACCAGTGGACCGTAATGGTCTATATGTGCGCTGACAATAACCTCGAAGGAGCGGGTTTCGATGACTTCAACGCTATGGAGACTATTGGCTCCACAGCGGAGGTGAACATCATCCTCGGGGTCGACTTTAGCTCATCACACACTGGTGGTCCCTCGTGGAGTGAAAGTAGAATCTACTACATAGATTATGATACGGGTGGTACTATTGGCTCTACCGAACTGCCCGGCAGTTGGGGTTCTGAGCAGAACTTTGGCGACGACGCCACCCTAATCTACTTCATTAATTACGCACAGACGACTTATCCTGCAAATAACTACATCTTGGTCCTCTGGGATCATGGTGGAGGCTGGTATGGAGTATGCGACGACGATTCACATGGCGATATAATCAGTATGTCCGAGCTTTCCACCGCTCTCAGCGATGTCTCTCTTGATCCTATCGAAGTGGTGGCCTTTGATGCGTGTCTCATGGGGCAAATCGAGGTCGCTTACCAAGTGCTAAGCTACTGTGATTACGTGGTCTTCTCGGAGGAAAGCATCCCCTGGGAGGGTTTCCCCTACGAGTACTGGCTCGATGACCTCACCACAACCCCGAGTATGAGTCCAGCAACCCTAGCGAGTACGCTAGTGGATCGCTACTGTGAAGCCTACGATACTGGAATCTATTCTGGTGTCGGTGCTGATGATGTCTGCCTTTCTGCTATTCAATCCTCGCAGCTCAGCAGTGTTTCAGGAGCTCTTGACGCCTTCTCTGATGCTCTAGACTCAACGACCACCGCAAGAACTCACTATAGCTCATTGAGCTACGCTATCGGGAATTCTCCCACCTTCAGTTATCCCTGGGTTATCGACTTGGGCTACTTCGCCCAGGCAGCTAGCATAGCAATCACAGACGCTACCATCGCTGGTTACGCCTCTAGCCTTGCTTCAGCAGTCACCAGTGCGGTGTATGCTGAGGACCATCTCTCTGGGGCAGCGGGTGTGACCGGGCTTAGTATCGCTCTAGAAGATTACGGAACAAACCCGCTGGCGCTGGCCACTGACACACATTATGACGAGTTCATGGATGTCTTCCTCTCCGTCGGAGCATCTAGCACCTCTGCCCTCACCCCCATGGCGGGTTACACCTACGGCTTCTTGGAATGGACTGGTGACTCGGTCTACTTCAAGTTTGTCCCCGGAGCTAGTGGCGTCTACTCTTTCAGCCTTTTAGCGATGCAAGATCTCGGCGAAGACTTTGACCTCTACCTGTACCGAGGAAGCACTCTAATCGACAGCTCGACGTCCCTTTCTTCCTCCGAAACAGTTTCAGACAGCCTCACCGCTGGCACTACCTACTACGTTGAAGCTTACTCCTACTCTTATTGTGGCGCCTTCCGTCTTAACATCCCCGCCGGCGGTACCGGTGGCACAACTGGTGGTGGAGGGGCTCCTCCGTTTGGAGGCTTGCTCTTAATCCTCATCATCATAGCTATCATCGCCATCGTAGTCATTATCATAATCGTTGTCGTCTTTGTCGTTCGCCGACGCCGCAGAGATGCCTACAGTTCTAGTTACACAGATAGGACTACTCCATCGCCCGCAGTAAGAGTTCGCTGTCAACACTGCTTCTCCATCGTTCCCTCCGATTCATCGTTCTGCCCGATCTGCGGCAACAGAGTGTAATCTAAGTGTTCCTGGGATCCGTGCCTTGTAGCGCGGCTCCCCTACCCCTCTTTTTTCCAACTAATCGAGTACCAGATTTCACAGCAGGTAAGTTACTAGGAAACCACTCCTTTTTCGAACCTGATGAGTATATGAAAAATTTTAATTTTTATAGTCTTTTAGCTACACATTCAAACCAAGGATAGGAGTTTGACGATGAGTTCTACGGAACAGGAAATCAGCCGTGAGGCAAAGCAAAAACCTAAACAAAAACCTAAGCGACCTGCATGTGTTCATGAAATTAAGCCCAAGGCAAAAACGTAGAGAGTTATACAAATCTACATATGCTAGAACATTCTATATTGGAGTGTGATTTTTCATGGGTACCTCAGTTTCAGATGAGCCTCGCTACCGCGTGGATACAATACATGCAGAAAGCCTTGAGGGCAATCCCTTAGGTTCACTGGTTGACCGTGACATTGCAATCTA
>CBDVBC010000180.1:0-4399 GCA_965372125.1 Candidatus Hermodarchaeota archaeon
AAGTTAGACTGTTCTTTCATTGTAGGCAAAAGAGCAATGTTTTTTAAGAGCACGCACAGCAGTTTATTGACCCTGGTAAAGATTGGGGTGAAAATAGAAATGGTTGTAAAGACCTTCAAGAACTCTGATGAAAGCATCACGATCGAAATTGACCATGACAAGTGCACGGGTGCAGCCTCTTGTATCGATGTTTGCCCGATGTCTGTTTTTGAGCTAGTAGATAATAAGGCAACTGCCCCGCTCGTTGAAGAGTGTGTGAGCTGTTGTGCCTGCGTTACTAACTGTCCGGAAAACGCTATTACGCACAACGATTGTCCTTAAACCTTAGAACTCGTACATACAATCTTTGTATCACACTTACCGAAATTCACAATGATACTTGTCACTCTTTTTGCTGTATCTGTGGACAGAAAAGTTTGAAATAGGAGTTAGCAGGATACTTAAATAGTTGAATTAGGTCGTTCCCGGTTACTCAAGAGGGGTCTTATTATATGGTTCCTAGCACTGCGCATAAACCAGCTTCGGATGCTCCTGAGCTAGAAAGGGCTATTCAGCTGCTGGGGCAAGCCGATGAGCTTGCTAAGGATCTGGGAGATGGAGAGCAGGAACTGGCTAAAGCTGAGATTTGTAAAGCCTATGCTAGCATCGGACTTTGTGAGGAGGCACTACGCCTTGCCCTCGATGTTAGGCCCGGTAACGCTAGATGGCAGGCGCTAACCATTTCTGGGAAAGCCTTCGTACACTGTGGCAAGCTAGAGAAGGGACTCCGGGAGGTGGAGAAGATGGAAATGGAGGATGACCAATCATGCCTTCTCGATGGATTAGCACGGGCTCTGGCTGAAAAGGGAGAAGTCCAGGAGGCCCTGAGGGTAGCTGGGAAAATCGTGAGTGACCAACGACGCCTCGTGTCCCTTGCTGCGGTCGCAGAGGCATTAGCCCTTGCGGGTTTCATTTCAGAGGCAGTAGAGACGGTCAAGCAGTTTGAGGATTCAGATAAGGAGAGCCGCGTCCTCAGCAGTGCAATTGCAAGTCTCTCCCGAGCAGATAAGGTAGACGATGCGCTGGTATTGCTTACCAGCATAGAGGAGGAGGGCTGGCGGCCAGAGGCGCTCGGAGAGATATGTGCTGCTCTGATAAGGCAAGGGAGCTTCCCTAAAGCCCAAGCATTCTATCGCGAGTTGAGGAAGGAGGATTACAAGATAGTTGTCCTCGCACCTCTAGCGGCTGCGCTGGTTGAAATAGGGAGAACTGATTTCGCCCTGGGGCTCATCCAGGACATAAAGAACCGCTATGCACAGGCAATCCTGATATCGAAGGTAGTAAGGGCGCTGGTAGACAAGATGGAAATCGCTGAAGCGATGGAAATAGCAAGGGACATAGATTCCACAATACCTTTGGATGCCCATATCGAGCTAGCCAGAGGCTTTGCTCAAACTGGTGATCTGGAACAGGCCCTTTCGATCGCAAGTAAGCTTCCTGCAAAGGGTTCACGTATCGCAGCCCTCTCAGAAATAATCCAGGTCTTGATCAAGGCTGAGCGATTCGAAGAGGCGATCAAAATGACTCAGCTCATAGAGCGTAGGAAGGCCCAGACCCTAGAGCAGCTCAAGATTGCCGAGGCTAGGGCTGCAAGCGACCAGGTTGACAGCGCACTGGAACTCTCAGGCAGCATCGAAGAATCCCTCTACCGAGTCAACGGACTGACCCGCATAGCCGTAGCCATCACAGGTCACCCCTTTGTCGAGTACATCTAACGAGCTTCGTGGTTCAATCCAGCTAGATTGCCACTTTTTCTAATCTGCATATTCCGATTTCTGGTGGGTCCGGTGTAGGATAAAAACGAGGCTAGCTGGAAGTGGTAGGAAGAGGAAAACAGTGAGGAGCGGTAGTGCTGGGCTTTGGGAATACCCCAGACCTCCGATTATAGGGGATATTGGTGTAAGGAGACGACCAGCAAAGGAAAAGACAGCAAAGGCATTGGGCTGCTGGACTTTCGTAACATGATTCGATATAACCGCTGAAAGCAGCGAAGACGTCCCAAAGGCAAGTCCATTAAAGGCATAGATAACAGGGAGGAATAAGACGCTGGGGCAGAACACTAGCGCACCATAGAAGCAGAAGACAGCAGTAACAGGGAGTAGGAGTATCTTCGTGTGACCCCATCTATCCCCAGCAATTCCGATAAGTGGTCCAAGGACTGCTCCGCTAGCGTTGACAACGGCACTGAGAATGCCAATCTGTGTATATTGCAGCCCAAAGTAATCAGAGAGAAAGAGTGGGAGGAAGAAATTCGCCACCATGATGAGTGTCATGATTGAGGCCCAGAGCACAGTAGCTATGATGAACACCCTGTTCCGGAGGAATCCCCTACTCCAACGTTTTATAGTATCGTCAACTCTGCGGGGAACCCCAGAAATTGGTATCATCAGGAGGGTACTCAGACCGTACAATATTGCTGCGATGGTAAACACAAATGAGAATCCGGTTGTTTCGATGAGCCAGCCTCCAAGAATCGGTCCAGGAATTCCGCCTATTGCAGAGGAGGTTGTTAGAAGGGTGAATGCAAGCCCTCGCCGTTTTCCGCTAATTAGGTGGCTGATATAGCTACCCACTGGCGCTGCAGCTAGAGCTGCACTTCCTTCACAAACTGCACCAAGCAAGGTCCAATGCCAAGTAGGTGAAAAGAGGTAGAAGAGCGGCACTGGAGCTATCGAGCCCCAGGAGAGGAGGAGAACTGGCTTCTCACCGAAGCGGGTAGTAAGTAGACCACCTACCCCGACCCAGAAGAGGACGCTGATTGATAGAACAGTGTAGAAGAGCCCCACCTCAACCGAGCTGCCTCCAAGGTCCTGAACAATAAAGAGCGGGAAGAACCCACCGTACAAGTGGATTGCTAAGACCCAGATCGTATTCGAGAAAAGTAGTAGCCCAAAGCTGCGTAGAGGATTGCTGACTTTGCTGGGATCGTCACTCAACTTTGGCTCACCGGAAAGTGTTAATTCTTCGGTGGCATCGGTCTAATCGCAGGATAAAAGGCTTCCTTCACGGGCCGCGAAAGAAGAGTGCTAGAACAAGTTTCTAGTTCGTTTACTGAACCAAACCAATAGTTCGTTGACCCGATTTTGTTGAGAAAAACAGCTACTTCCCCATGGTTTATTAAGTAATTCGCAATGTCTTCACAACTTTTATCAGAAATACTTAATAAGAGCGAGAGAGAAATAGCATAATGCTGAAAGACACGGGGGCCACTCATCAAAGTCTAACAGCAACTCGTTTTAGGATAATCACCCGCAAGTAACACAGAGTGAACCGAATAAGCCAAGTATTGCGGTAATCGTTCAGGCTGCTAGAAGGGGAGAACTTTGGAACACGGATTAGGATAGGAGGTAGAGAGAGAGTAGGTATGCACCTACTACGATGAAGAGGGCACCTACAACTAGCCAGACCCAAGAGAAGACCATTCTTACTCGAAAGTGTCTCTTTCTTGCGATTACGACGACCCCGGCTATAATGCATAATCCTCCAGTGAGGACGAAGGAGATTCCGCCGAGCCAGATATTGAATAAGAAGTCTTGTAGCATCATAAGGCATCACAGCTAGAAGCGCTATTCACTTTACTTTGACTCGTGCTTTTGAACTGGCATAGTAAACTAGAACAGCAGGTAATAGGCCGAAAAGGAGTGGCGGGAAAAGACTCATCAAAGCCAATACAAGGCTTGAATACAGCAGCCCCTTCTTATGCCAGCCAGGCTCTTTTCGCCACCTTATCCAAAGAAACAAGAAAAGGACATTGAAGAGACCAAAAGTAAGATAGAGCATTATAAAAACGAGAAGAAAGGACCCGAGGATTGGGGAGGCGGGGATAAATTCGTAGTAGGTTCTGAGAGAAATGAAACCAACAAAGATGAATGTAATGGCTGTATGAATGGCTTGAGTTATTATGGCGTTTCGGAGTGATTTCAGCGCCGGGTTTTCGGATGACATTTTGAAGGCATTCCAGCTTTTCCTTTCTTGATCTAAGGAGCCCTCTATACCTAGGTATCTAATAGCCTTTGCCTCTTTGGTCAGATTTTTAGAAGGAAAAAGGGGATTTGAGGAGTGATGAGGGTACTGAAGCAGTCGGTGACCACTTTCGTGATCCTAGTCTTGTTTCTATCTTCGAACTTGCTAGTAATTGGGGCTCTACCTTGTCTAGTCCAAGATTCCACCGAGATTGGCTCCATCTCGCCAACTCTCAACGAGAACATCATTCGCGAGATGGCTGAAGGAGAGATACCATCACTTCAAGCAGGTATTGTTATGGGAGAGGAGTTGGCGTGGGCTAAGGGCTATGGTTACCAGCCCAATCTAGACACTGTTTTCATGCTTGGTTCGATTTCCAAAACTTTCACCTCCACCG
>CBDVBC010000181.1:0-4384 GCA_965372125.1 Candidatus Hermodarchaeota archaeon
AAATCCCTGAATGAGGTCTCAAGCCCATCGACCGACATGAGGATAAGGGCAAGGGCACTTCCGTGGCCAAGTACCAGAGCTGGCGAACCCTCTACAATTCGCTAACAGTATGCAAGCTAGCCATGATGGGAGCCCCTCTGCTCACAGCACTATACAATACAGCCACTGGGCGAACCATGACTCCGACGGACCTTTTCGAGATTGGACGACGCATCATTACACTTACCCGGGCCTTCAACATTCGCTGCGGAATAACTGTCAAGGACGACACACTTCCCTCCCAAGTGACAAGACCCCAAGCCTCGGGAGTTAATGCTGGGAAAGCACCGAATCTCCAGCTCCAACTCAAAGAGTTCTATGAGTACCACCAATGGGATCCAACTACAGGCAAACCCACCCGTGGAGCCCTTACAGCTCTTGGCCTTGACGACGTTGCAGAGCACCTCTGGGACTAAACCTGAATAGACAGAATTCTTTAATGCCGGTACTGGGCTCCTCTGCACTCAAACCCCTTGTACGAGGCAACCTTCTATGACGTCCAGCAATCCTGAAAAGCCCCGTAAGCCGTGGGAGATACCACCCCCGGAGATGCCTGAGCAGAAACCTTCGGCTAGAGTCAAGAATTTTGACGAGGTAAACCAAGGGTACTCAGAGGAGCAGGTAATCCAAGAGGCTTCGCGTTGCATGCAGTGTGAGCTACCTCACAAAGTTGCTGTGAGGCTTCCTGTTTCACAGACCGGGCTTGCCCTGACGTAGGGAATACGGTTGAGGTATTCCAGCCACGCCGGGGTAGAGGCGCCAGTCTCCACAGGCTTAAAATCGGTACGCACCATACCTACATTCTTCAATCCTTCAGTCTCAATGTTGTGACTTGAATTCAGGTCCCTGCCCATCACCATACCACAGACAGAACAGGAATACACCCGTTCATCCAGACGAACCTCGCGGATCGCTCCGCAGCGGGAGCAGGTCTTGGTGGAGGGGAACCACCCATCGACTCGCACCGGAGTATGCACCCTCTCCTCAAGGGCACGAATTATCCCTCCGAGCCCGGTTGATAGGAGCTTGGCTCCCCAGAGACGCTGCCAACCCCGAAGATTCTCTGCCTGAAAACACACCACACGAAACTTGGTCTTTAGAAAGTGGACGATCTTGCTCCTGATGTCCCGCTTGATGTCATTGAGCTTGGCGTAGGCTTTCTCCAGCAGGTGGCGGGTCTTGCGCCAGTTCCGGCTCCAACGCTTCTGCCGACTAAGCTTCTGATGCAGTCGCCGTAGCCTTTTCTTGAGAGCAAGCGACACTGAATACCGGAGGGCGATTCCCACCGAAAGGGTGAGCTGGGTCGAAACACCAAAATCTGTCCCCACACTCCTCAAGGGTGGCGAAGACTGCTCTCTTGGCTGGAAGGTTGTGATGGAGAAGTAATAGTCTCCGTGGCGCTCCAGCAAAACCCCATTCGCCAGCTCTGCACCTTCGGGGAGTTGTCCTAGACCGTTGACCCGTATCTTCTGTTTGATGCCCTGTATCCGGACATATTTCCTATCGAGGACCTTGTGGGTGTTGCCGTATTGTTTGAGGGGGATGGAGCGAATTCGACTCTTGAACCGGAGCGCCCCCACCCGGTATCCCTTAGCCTTTCTCTGGGCTAACCCGCGTATATTGTCCTTGGTCCGTTCCAGTAGGGCTTGTTTCATCTGGGAGGACAGATGGGTTAGGGAGCGTGTCTCGAACTGGTCCTTGACCTTCACAGTCACCGTTGTGTATTTGTAGTCTAGGGTGAAGATGTCTTGTTGGGCGAGTATGTGGTTGTAGAGCCACTTAGCCTCAAGAAAGAGCATCTTGAGGTGGTGGAGGGTCTCTTGGCTGAGGTGAGAGCTGGCAATCTTAACCCGGAAAGTCTTGCAGGTTTGGTGTTTTCGTCTCTCCTTTGTGGCGGCTAGGGTTGCTTTGATAGTTTCACTCTTGGAGAGGCTCATAGGTGCTGTTGCTCCCGTGTGTTTGTTGGTTGGGTTGGGGTGTTGTTTCTTCTGGACTTGAGCTAGGGGTTCTGTATTTATAGACTCAGTGTCCTCTTTAAACTCAGCACAATTCATCACCAGGCTAAAGCACCGATACGCGTCCTCTCTATTACAATTAAGAAATAGATGGTTGAGTGATTCTTCCACTTGTAGTGAAGGCTGAATGGGCGGAATTCTTTAATCCCGCTATGAGTGCAGGCTGTTTGTCCAGCCCTTATGGGAGGTGGCCTATGATGACTCCTGAGAAACCGACGCGAAAACCCTGGGAAATTCCTCCGCCGACTATGCCAGAACAAGACCCACAGACCCGCATCACCAATTTCGAAGAGGTTAATCAGGGCTACTTAGAAGAACAGGTGCTCCAAGAAGCAACCCGATGCATGCAGTGTAAGAAGCCTACCTGCATTGCGGGTTGCCCCGTTGAGATCGATATCCCTCGTTTTCTTGAGGCTGTGAGCCAGCAAGACTTTCGCGCCGCCATCAAGATCATCAAGGAGAGGAACCCTCTTCCTGCAATCTGTGGGCGAGTGTGTCCTCAAGAAAACCAGTGTCAGAAGAGTTGTGTCCTAGTTCGGAAAGGCTTTCCCATCGAAATTGGTCGCATCGAACGGTTTCTTGCTGACTGGGAAATAGAACATGGAGTAGAGGCGCCCAAGCTTCCGAAGCCAACTGGGCGTCGTGTTGCCATTGTGGGTAGCGGACCTGCTGGGCTCACAGCCGCTGGAGACCTTGCACTCATGGGTCACAAGGTTACTGTTTTTGAGAGCCTCCACGAACCGGGTGGCGTGCTCATTTATGGGATTCCTGAGTTTCGCTTACCCAAGGATATTGTGAAGGCAGAGGTCGACTACATACGGCAGCTAGGCGTGGAGGTCCAGGTTAACGCTTTCATCGGGCAACTCTATACCCTCGATGATCTCTTCGAGTTGGGTTATGATGCAATCCTTCTCGCTACTGGGGCAGGGCTGCCTAGGTTCCTGAATATTCCTGGCTTGAATCTTGTCGGGACTTACAGTAGTAACGAATTCCTTACACGTGTCAATCTCATGCGGGCTTACAAGTTTCCTGAATACGATACTCCCATCATCAAGGGCAAGAGCATTATAGTGATTGGTGGTGGCAACGCAGCTATGGACAGTGCTCGTACTGCCCTTCGTCTTGGTGCTGACAGCGTTACGATTGCTTACCGGCGTACTGAAGCTGAAATGCCTGTGCGGCGTGAAGAGCTTCACCACGCCAAGGAGGAGGGTGTAAAGTTTCAGATCCTCACCCAGCCTGTTGAAGTTCTCGGTAATGATGACGGCTGGGTGGCTGGTATAAGGTGTATTCGCATGGAGTTGGGTGAACCTGATGAGAGTGGGCGCCGCAGTCCCCAGCCTGTCCCCGACTCTGACTTTGAAATCCCGGCTGACACCATCATCTTTGCCATCGGTGCCTTTGCGAATCCTTCTGTACCCAAGTGTACCCCTACGCTAGCCGTGGACAGATGGAGCTGCGTTGTTGTCAACCCCGAAACCTTGGAGTCAACGATTCCCCATGTCTATGCGGCCGGTGATATCTCTGGAGGCGAAGGCACTGTCATCTTTGCAGCCGGTGAAGGGAAACGAGCCGCCCGATATATCCACGCATACCTTGAGAGCCTCTGACCGCACTGTTACTCTCAGGTTCGATAGGTGGACACTTGAGCTGTTACTCCAACGTCTCGTAAAGTTTGATCATCGTTTTTGTTTCAGTAATGTGTACTACATCAAACTCTACTTCAGGCCGATAGTGAAGCACCATTCTTGCCAGCTGTTCAGGTTTATCGGCCTCAAACAACTGAAAGCCGGTGAATCCGATGCTCATTGTATAGTTTGGGCTAATTGACTTTGCATACTTCTCGGGGGTTTTCTTGATTTTTTTTCTGAGCTCTTTGAGTTTCTCAATGACCTCTTCTAGGTCCTTGGGATCGTATTCCCAAAACACGATATATTTCATTTCTATCACCTTGTGAGTACTTTCTTGTTCCTTCCGTATAGTCAAACCTGGTATAGTCATCATCCTTGTAATACTTTCCTGTACAAGTTCCATTTACAGAAATGCAAATCAGGAATTCATTCTGATGTTCTTTCAGAAACATATTTATTGTTTCGTTCGTGGTTAGCTTTAGTTCCGCCTAAAACACGCTCGCCGCTCCTAGAGTGGTGCTGTGTTGGTGATATAAAATGAGTGTACGAATGAACTGTGCCAGTCGCCGTAACCAGTCTTTGACCACTAGCTCTATTGGAGATGGTGATGATGGCGACGGGAAACCGCGGCACTCACAGGAAATCAGTGGTCTGGCAGATCTACCGAGAAGCAATGCCAGTCCTACTGCTCACAGCGCT
>CBDVBC010000182.1:0-4383 GCA_965372125.1 Candidatus Hermodarchaeota archaeon
AGAATCTCAGCCCAGAGAAGGAGGGCATAATTCTGAGGTGTATAAGTATAAACAAAAAGCCACATGGCTATTCCACCCAGAATCATTAGGGCGGGTAGCAAGAAGGCCCTGAAGTTGAAGACCGAGAATCGAGATGGGCGGCGTGGCTGCTTATCAAAACTCGCTGAAGTCGACTGTACTGGCTTAATACTTGAAGCGGAAAATGCTGCAGCCCACATTGTCAATCGAAGAAATTGTGAGTGTTACCATCTGAAAAAGCTGACGCAATCAGCATAACCAACTCAAAGAATTGAAGAAACAGGTTAACGACAGATTAAAAACCAGATTTTACCCTCCTTCTTAGGAGGCACGCAGCATGAATGTTATGAACAGCAGCCGAAACACGATAGCCCGAATTTCAGGGGGCAGGATCATGAGAAGCAGCGGAAATACCTGGGGCTATGTGGAGAATGGACGTGTTATGAACAGCAGTCGAAACACCATTGGTTACGTCGAAAATGGATATGTGATGAACTCTTCACGAAATACTATCGGTCGCTACGATTCTAGACGAATCAGCTCATCTTCAGGCTCCACCAGATTCTACATCGAAGGAAGTAGAATAATGAACAGTAGTCGGAACAGTATTGGTTATACTAGTGAATCAGCTGAAAGCTACATTGAAGAAGTCATAGCCTATATCGTCTTCTTTTCTGACTGGTGGTGATTTGTCTACCATTCCCAAAGCGATAGAAGCTAGAAGGCTTCATCGGCAACATATCCTTTGGCAAAACTGGAAATAAATGATGGTTGATTTCTCCGTCTCGATTGGGGTTCTTTGCTTTGGGTGATATTAAACAAGGTTCGGAGTAAAAGGAAGTTAGAGAAATAGGCTTAGGAGAAAGGCGTCCCAGCAGAATGAGAGACCAAAATAGATTAGGAACACAGCGAAGGCAAGCATGAGCACTGTGTAACCTTTGCTGCCCATCAGATTAGTACCTTTGTTGGCGAGCCAAGCAGTGCCGGTGAGCCAAGCATAATCCATCCAAATATGAGCAGCAAACATTATGAAGACGCCAGCTAAAGCGGCGATGAGGAGAGCTTCAAGAACGAGGTTAGCACCAGCGGTAAGCCACCAAACGAGGAAATAAGGGTTCAATCCACTGAAGATGAGGCCGGCTAGAAGTGGATGACGTGAGGTAGCGGCAGGTGTTGCTTCAAACGGTTCTGTTTCTGCTCTCGATTGAAGCACTCCACGGAGTTGTAGGCTAGCAAAGAGGAGTAGGACTATTCCACCCACCGCTGCAACTATCATATTTAGCATAATGTTGTTAATAACCAAGTTAAGACCAACAGCAATTAGTAGAATCAAAGGTAACTCTACCAATGTGTGTCCAATAGAAAGCCAGAGACCACCCCTCCAACCCCACCGAGGTGCATTCGATAGATTGGTGACAAGGAGTGGCCCCGGAGAGAGAGCCCCACTCATTGTTATAATAACAACATTGAGCAGGAAATATGGAAGCACCTTGACGCACCTTGGTTTCTAACCTTCCCAGTTGGATATCAGTTCGGTTATGAGTGTTGACATCTCGGCTTTTATTGTATTCAGGTCTTTGTTCCCATCAAGGATTATCCATCTCTTCGCGAGTGCACCATCATAAACTAGATGTCGATACTGTCTTGCGACAGCGGTGAGTAGGGCTAGGTCTCGTTCATGTCGGTCGGGTGGTGTTCGTCTCTTACATCTCTGCATGGCAGTTTGTGGAGCAACTTCTATGAAGAAACCAATGTCAGGGATAAGAGGCTTTACTAAATCGAGAATGGCTAGAGCCCGTTCAAGGTAGAAGCCCTGAGCAGTCTGAAACGCGACAGTAGATGCAAAGTACCGGTCAACAATAACAAAGTCTCCTCCTGCAAGGATTTCCTCCAGTTTAGGTTGATCCTTGATGATATCCGTAAAATACGTGAAGAACTGCTCAACGGGATCGAGTTCTAGGTCATCATTGAGGTACTGCTTGATGATTTTACCCCAAGGACTGTCGTAATCGGGGTACCTGAATGTCTCCACGGATAGCCCCTGCTGGGTCAACTGGTCCTTCAGAAAGTTCGCCAAAGTCTTCTTGCCAGCACCATCTATCCCTTCGAAGGCGATTAGCCAGCCTCTCTTTGTCATAGAACGTCGAACTTATATCACTCTCACCTGCTAATAATATCTTACTCAAATAACTGGTAGTGGTTCAGATGAGTTTCAGAGAAACGATAGAACGATACATTGGATGGAAAATCCGATTCGTGGTCGACGGAGCAAAAGGATTAATTATAGCCGGGATGAGCGCTCCGAAACTGGAAGGAATTCTACAGGAAATCGGTAACGATTTCATCAAAGTTCTTGTGAAGGGCAAACTAGAAGTTTACATCCCCTTCACAAACCTATCAGCCTTTATTCCACTTGAGAAAGGCAAACGATAGAACTCGTTGAGGAGCCTCCGGTGATATCCCGTGGATCGTTCTGCGTAACCAAAACTAACCATTAGCCTTTGACTAGGGCAGTACAACGATTAGACATTTAGGATGTCTTTCTTTAGCATCTTGTGATGGCGTTTCTCGTCTTCGAGTACGTGTTCAAGTAGTGCTTTGATGGTTTTTTGTTCTATTGTAGGGATGGTTTCCTCTAGGAGGGCTATCATATCTTCTTCGGCTTTGATGTGTTCGGCTAGTTCGCGTTTAGCGACAAGTTTGTCGACCCATCGTTCTACGTGGAAGTCCTTGAAGGAGTAGGGAGTCTCCTCGAGGACACGCTTAATCGTTCGATAGATTCTTGCATGTTTAGCCGAGTCCATCCTCAATGATTCGATGAGTAGCTTCACGGCTACGTTTTCAATCATCAGTGTCGTTTCACCGTAGAGCTCTATTGCTCGGTCTTCAATCTTGATTGCCTTTTCTAATACTTTCAACAATTTCTCATGGGCCATTATGAATCACCTAGGAAGCCTAAGGACAGGTTCAGAACAGATGACTAAGGTGTTCTTCCAATAGCTTAATCAGCTGATTATCTGCCACAGAATCACTTCCCATAATAATTATTTATTAAATAACAATATTAAGGAATGTTCTTAAGCATATCCTTTTTACTAGGGAGAACTGGTTTCAGTGGCAATTAACCTTAGTATTCGTTCTTCGATTTCATCCCGGATTTCCCGAACCTCCTCAATTGGTTTCCCTTTTGGATCTTCAAGCGCCCAATCTTCTACTTTCTTCAGTAGGGGTGCTGGACAAAAACCCTCGGCACCACAGCCCATCACGATTACTTGGTCAGCTTCTTCTAAATCGGTTGACGAAATCGGGTTAGGCTTGTTTTGGGAGATATCAATGCTCTTCTCCAGCATAGCCTGTACTACAATTGGGCGTATTTCCTCAGCAGGTTGTGTTCCCCCACTAGATGCAACAACACGCCCTTTTCCGTATAAATTAGTAAATGCTGCGGCCATCTGACTGCGACCTGCATTAGCGATGCAAACGAACAGGATTTTCCTCAAAATAACCACCAGTTCCTAGGAGGTTGAAAAGACCTGATACTTTTTTCTCTTATCCTCTTTCACTAATATTCTACTCCTCAATATTTTGCCTTTGGTCGATGGGTGAAGAATCTAGCGGAAGGTTAAAGCAACCTAGATGCACCAAGCATCTTGTCTTCCTGTCTTTAGGTTACGAGGTTCGCTTATGTCTAAGGAGTATTATTGGCTGGTGGATGCAACCTACAGCGAAGGCAGTGTTGAGACGACGTTCATCCAGTCACCTAAACAAACGATTCGGAAAACAAGAGAATCCTTTACTCCATATTACTATGCGCTCCCAGCTAGCCTAGGCGAGCCAGTTGTAAGGCAAGAACTTCTCTCAGGGCGACAGCTTGAGGTTGCAAAAGTACCATTGAGCAAACAAGTTACGGTAGACCAAGTTTGGGAGCGCGACTTGGATCCCGCTTTAAGCTATGCTTATGATAAGCAGTTGCGGTTTGGTGGCCCCCACCAACATAAAGAGAACGGATTTCAACCAACTCTGAAAGTTTCAACGAGCCAAAAGCGTGCGTTCAAGAAACAATTTGGTGTAGTGGAACGGCAAGACCCGCTGAAATATCAGTTTCTAGTCCGGTTCTTTGAGCAGGTAATCCAACCAGTTCCAACTATTCCCAGTCAGGAACTTGGGATTCCATCCACGTTTGATGGAGCAAAGCTCTTTCGTGGAATGATGTTGGCCCGAATTGCCAACATGCCTCTGAAACATGCACTAACTAGTCGTAATGTTTCCGAGTGGATAAAGTCGATGTTGTACACCAGTTACCGCCAACTCGGTGTCTTGATACCTAATCCGAAGGACTTGCTGAAAGGACATAAGCCGCATAGA
>CBDVBC010000183.1:0-4371 GCA_965372125.1 Candidatus Hermodarchaeota archaeon
GCTTTTGGATTTTCCGTGGCTTTCCGATGCTTCCGAATGAGTTCAAGAGCTTTGATTACGGGTGCGGGGAGGCTGTCCACGTATAAAGGAAATGCGAGAATCAAAAGATCTGCTGTATTGACGGCTCCTAGTAGCTTTTCGCAGCCTTTTTCTGTTTTGAGGGATCGTTGGATAAATGCTGTCTCGGTTTTCAGCCCTTGTTCGCTGAGCTGGTCTAGCAGGTAGGTCCCCAATGACATGGATGTACTTTTTTGTCCTCTTGGGCTTCCTACTAATAGAAGTGCGTGTTTTTTGGTTTTCATTGTTTCGCCCCCACTTGCTTTAAGAGCGTCTGAATCTCCGCTCGAATCGCCTCTGGACCTTGGCTAGTCAACACTATACCTGTTGCATGTGTTGGGCAATGCTGGTTGATGACATTCCGGTTGACGAGAAATCGGAAAAGCTGCTCGCTCTCGGTATCAGGATGGGGGAGCGTTCCAATGGCTATGAGACGTGGATATTGTTCATAGCGGGGTTTGTGATGGACCTCACCGTTGATTTTAGTAAAGAAGGGCAGAATATTAGGGATCAGCCGGTCAATGGCTTTCTTTAGCTCAGAAGAATATCCTCCAAAAGTAATGGGCGTGAGGAACACAACTAGATCGCTTTGAACATTTAACCTTGCGATGTCGCGTCCAGCATCATCAATTACACATATGCCTGGGGTTCGCACCCAACATCCGAAGCATCCTAGACAATTGGAAATATCTACATCGCGCAGGATGAACGAATCCACCTGCCACCCAAGTCCTTCAAGGTGAGTAATAATAATTTCATTCACGGCATCCAATGTCTGATCTCCGTTTGTTGCGCCGTTTAATACCAATGCTTTCATTTTAGTTTACCTTCGCTTTTCAGGTAAGGAACGAACCTGATATTCAGAAACAAATTAGTCAATAAAAGAACTCGCTAAGTCTGCTCCAAAAATTATTGACCAATACGCTGAGCATCGGGTTAAATCAAGCGAAAGTATCGCTATAAAAAACCCAGCTGGGATAAAAGCCCTCACTGATTCTCTCACTCTAACTACAAAAGGGGAGCATATGCATCGATTTGTTGTAAGAGTTCCTCTTTTTTGATTTGGTAAAGGGCTTTGCTCAACCTTGGTTGATTCTACAATTTGTTGAGAAGGCTAAAGTGGTTTGACGCGTTTTCTTCGCATCAATTAGTTTGAGACGGTGCTGTGTTTGAGAAAGGAGCCTTTAATTTTACTGTAGTCTTTTTGGTTGAAGGTACATTCCTTGATACAGATAGAGCACCCATGGTTATTCACAAAGAATGGAAAGCACCTTTGACTATCAATGTGGGTCAACAAGCCTTGGCCATGCCTGTTAGGTTGTTTCAATATTGCTTGTGGAGGACATTTTCGCATGCATTTACCACACCTAGCACAAAACTTCTCCACCCAGGTATGTTGGTTCTCGGTAATGACGGGCAGATTTGCGACACTGGTAAAGATTGCTGCGAGCCTGATACGTGGTCCGAATTCTGGAGTGATTAGGAGCCCGTGGCGCCCATGCCACCCCAACCCCGCCACTTCCGCTAACGCGGGATACAGAACTAGCCCACCCAGCGGGTGTCCGGCATGTGCTGTATATCCGTGGCGTCGTAGAAATCGCGTCAGTTTATTCACCGCAAGGCCTAACGTGTCATATGTTTGAAACACCATGAACTCAGTTTCCTTGCTCGGAGCCAAATCGATTTTGTCCTTGTCCATCTCCATCATGAGAACAATCGCATGTTCATACAGAACCGCTTTTTCCTGGAAAATGAATTCCTGTGGAAGCCTAGCATACCCAATGGCTCCTACTCCCAACCCCTTGGCGTATCTCTCTAATTTTCCTATGAACTGTTTATCAACCTCTCCCTTTGGCGATACAGGGTTGTTGGCTAGAGACATGAACGAAAGCCAAAGACTATCTGCAATTGAAGCCATCACAGGCACCGACATCAACGCTAACTTCATCCGATTCCCCATGTTCCGAAATGAAGCACTAGGAAGAAGCTCGAATCTTTCTGGGGAAACAGATACTGGATGGATGGCACTCTTCCATTTTGTTAGTGCCCGCTCAAGCCGAGAGATTCCGAGCAACTTAGGCAGTCGCATCCCCATCTTATAAAAACTCTTAAGCCAGTTCAAACGATTCATCTAGTCACAACCAATGAAAGGTTAATGGAAACCCTTTACATTGAACCTTTCTCAACTAGACCATATATAGACTTCAGTCGGTTGAGGTTGGCTTCTGTTCACCTTAATATCTACAAGAATTTTGTTAAATAAAAGAACTCGTCAGGTCTACTCTAAAAGTAAACCGATATATTCAAGTTCAGAAGAAACACAGAATCATAATGAATGGTGTCATCAATGCAGGAAGTTACCGACTTACTCTTTGAATTGTCCAGCGTTGAACGAGTACGACTTCTCCATCTAATAACTGAAGGTGAACAGCGACTCACTAAACTCGCAAAGACGATTGACATCACTACCTCTGAAACCTCCAGACATCTTAGCCGA
This sequence comes from Candidatus Hermodarchaeota archaeon, assembly GCA_965372125.1. GTDB lineage: Archaea > Asgardarchaeota > Hermodarchaeia > Hermodarchaeales > Hermodarchaeaceae > YT-063. The sequence continues at coordinate 2,555 of CBDVBC010000183.1, forward strand.
CTCCTAAAAGCAGGGTTAGTCACAAAAGATGACAAGGGAGCCTATGGGTTAACCTACTTTGGAAAGCTACTGGTTCGGTTGACACCCTACCTAGAATTTCTTACAAAATGGAAATCATACATCCTTCAACACGACTTCACCATACTTCCCGAGGCATTCATTGCAAGGCTCGGAGAACTCGGTCAGGCCACAATCTTCGAGGGACCCTATCAGGTCATCGATGTTCAGAGTTCCTCAGTTGAGGAAGCCACTCAGCGTATTTGGATCATGTCTGGTGAAATCTTCTGGTCCATGGTTCCCCTGCTTGAAGAAAAAGCCAGAAAGGGAGTTGATGTAAAAGTCATCATACCCAGAAACCTCAGAGCCGAAGCCTACAGGGAAAGAAGAACCCTAGGCTATGACCTGCGATTTCTCGAACAAGTAGATTTCTCCGTCACCGTGCTTGACGACCGTGGAGGTTTCAGTCTACCAGACAAGACCGGAAAGATCGACCTCTCCACAATGCTGGCTGGTGAAGACAAAGCCACCTACAAATGGCTTGAAGACCTCTTCCTGTACTACTGGAAGCAAACTGAAGGAGAAGCTTAATTTGAGGTGCTCGAATCGAAACCGGTCCCTAGGGATATTGCTTTGGTTTGTGCTATTTGAGGTATCCGCGGTTGTCGAAGGAGGTGACTGCGAGTGTCCACCCGACCAGGCTAAGGATTTGGAGTACCACGACACCGACCAGAAGGGCCATCGCTATGAACATCTCTTCAACGATGAAACCGATTAGGAAGTAGGAGGCTACAAAGGCAACTCCGAAACCTATGGCGATAATAGACAACACGTAGAGGAGTCGTATTCGACTGCGAAAATTGCTTATCGTGGAACCCGCAAAGCTCCGAACGAGCGCCCTCATATTCAGACTAATGACGGCAGTGATCATGATTGGAATACAGATACCGAATGCGATCCAATAGGGTAGGAAGGCGAGAACGTGGGGGAGAGGGTCTGCAATGATATTCCAGACCAGGCCACAAAATGCTGCAATCCCGGCAATCCAGCCCACGACCTGGGCAAAAACAAAATAAGCTTTAACTGTTGATCCTGATGGCATTATAATCCTTTAAAGGATGCACCTTCACGAATAAAAGTTAGTCAGGTTGTTTCTTCCAGCAAACAAGGAAGAAATGATGGCGAATACGTAGTACAAGAATAGGGGTGCACCTGTTTTAGCAGAAGCCCAGTTGGTTCTGTTTGCTATACCATTTTAGTTGCTTACCAATGCCTAATCCTTCTAGGGGATTCTGCCAGTTGTAACTATGCTGTTTCAAGAGTGGTATCAGGTATTGTCGATACTCCTTTCCTGCATGAAAATAAAAGGTGTACTCGTTTGGATCCGAATACCGCAGTTGGAGCTGCTCAAATACAAGTCTGGACCATATACGCCGTTCATCTGCTGATTTTACTTTTAACGTTTCATCGTACGGTTCGAGAAGCTCGTCAGGTGATACGACATGATGCTTTGCACTCAGAATCACCCATGAGTCATAACATCTTTCAACGTAAGCTCGGCGTTTCAGGAAAAGGTCTGAGATGTAAAGCTCTTTAGCAGAAGCTGGTTTCGACCGTTTCCCTTTTACGCAACCTACTAAGCCAACTTTAATCAATCAAAACACCTCTTATTATGACACTAACACACCAGAAAGAGTTGCTACACTTCACCAACGTATCCTTCTAATTTTTCTAATAAATCAGAATCCCACCTACGTTGTTCTACATGCTTTACATTCCACAAAACTGACTGACATAGCAATGCTCACAAACATTCCCCA
>CBDVBC010000184.1:0-4364 GCA_965372125.1 Candidatus Hermodarchaeota archaeon
GATGCTTCCGAATTTCCGGTCTCGAAGATTGGAGGGGTTTGCAGTAGCCATTGGGGCAGTCTCTGTCAGGCCATAGCCTTCGAAGAGGACGGCGCCAGTTGCCTTTTCGAAATCTCTTGCAGTTGCTGGTGGTAGGGGTGCTGCGCCGGAACCGCATGCTTTGATGCTGCTCAAGTCGAATTTTGAGATGTTAGGATGGTATGCTATGCCCGCATAGAGGGTAGGCACGGCGTGGAGTATTGTGCCTTTGTGTTTCTGGATAGCTTTGAGGAGATCAGAGAGGGGGGGTTTACCTGCGCGGGGGTCGGGGATACAGACTAGTTTGGCTGCGTAGTAGGCAGAGGTGACCATCGTCAATGTGAGGCCGAAGCTGTGGTACCATGGGAGTGCTCCGATGAAGACTTCGTTACCGTATTCAAGCTGTTTTGGTTTCCCGCCACCCTTTGGTGTGAGCCAGACCCATTCGTGGAATTGTAGGACGTTCGTGTACATGTTGTAGTGGGTGAGGGCTGCACCCTTGGGAGTTCCTGTGGTTCCACCTGTGTACAAGATGAGGGCTATATCCGTTTTAGGGTTGATTTTCACTTTGGGTGGATTGGGTTCGGTGTTTTCCATGATGTCCTTGTAGAATGTCGTGATTTTTTCCTTATAGAATGGTGACTTGGGTATTTTTCCAAAGAGACCACCAATGAAGCCTTTGGCTCCGGAGAGGAAGGGCTTGATGTTGCACACTATCACGTGCTTGACCTTTGTTCCTTTGATAGCCTCATAGCAGGCGGGAGTGAACTTGGGGTGGTCGAAGACGAAGACAGCTTCTGCTCCTGAGTCCTTGAGTTGGTGCTTGAGCTCATGCGATGTATATTGTGGGTTTGCTGTTACACAGACAGCGCCGGCCTTCAGGATGCCGAAGAAGATCGGTGGGTAGTGGGGCGTGTTTGGGAGAAACATGGCGACCTTGTCGCCTTTTTTAATCCCGATGCCGTGGAGATATGTGGCGATTTTATCAGCAGCTTCACGGACCTGGGCGTAGGTACGTGGTGGTCCGTAGATTGTGTAGGGGTTGTCTGGTGATTTGTCGGCGGCTTTGTCAAGGAGGTGGAAGAGGGGCTCTTCTGGGTAGTCTATGGTTTTTCTGACTGTTTTTGGCCATTTGTGTTTATGCCATAGTTGTTCCTTCATGTTGTCCTTAGCTCCATATTTATCGATTATAATGAGACAGAATGTGATGTCTTATTGTGAACTTCTTGTTGATTTACCTTTTGGCGTGAACAAAAAATCAGGATTTTTCTTGTTGACGGACGCTTTTGTGCAGCTGCAATCATAATTCTATAGTTTTCGGCTTCCTTCTCGGATGGCTAGACGGATCATTCGTGATTTACGTTGTTCAATGAAGCGTCGGACAAGTTCGGGTTTGTGATAGCTTAGCGGGCGCTGCGCCCACCCGACTGCCTCTTACCATATTTGACATAAGAATAGCAGTTTAACATACTTTCCACAGCCATTAGATTGACCGACTGAAAAAAAGGGAAAGGAGACCTGAGCGGGTTGCTCAGATCTCGACGCGGAGATCGAGTTCTCGGACGAACTCCTTGTAACGGTTTCTAACGGTAACTTCTGTGACGTGGCTGATTTCAGCGATTTCTCGTTGGGTGCGTCTTTCGCCTTCTTGGATAGATGCGATGTAGAGACTAGCAGCGGCAAGGCCAGTGGGATCCTTACCAGCAGTGATGCCCTTGGCTTTGGCTGCTTTGATAATTTCTGCGGCTTGGTGTTGAACGCGACTGCTTAACCCAAGTGCTTGGGCGAAACGTGGTATGAAATCAGTGGGAGATGCGATGGGTATGCGTACTTCTAGTTCACGTAGTAGGAGCCGATAACAACGGCCGAGTTCCTTGCGGTTAATACGTGAATGGTGAGCGACTTCGTCTAATGTTCGAGGAACATGACGGAGACGACAAGCCGCATACACGGTAGCGGCAATCATCGCTTCAATGCTGCGACCACGGATCAAGCGCTGTTCGATGGCACGGCGGTAAAGGATAGCAGCTGCTTCTTTGACCGGGCGTGGCACGCCCAGCTGGCTGGTGAGGCGTTCAAGCTCGCTCATAGCGTAAGCTAGGTTTCGATCGATACTGGAGTGGACACGCGTGCGGATTTGCCATTTCCTGAGCCGGTATATTTGAGCTCGTCTATGGGGTGCCAGTTTCTTTCCGTGGGCGTCCCGGTCACGCCAGTCAATCACCGTACTTAGACCCTTGTCATGAACTGTGTACGACATGGGGCTGCCAACCCGGCTTCGTTTGTCACGTTCCTGGCTTGTAAAGGCACGCCACTCGGGCCCTTGGTCAACAAGGCGAGTGTCGAGAACGAGGCCGCAGCTGGTACAGATGATTTCGCCGCGAGTGGGATCACGGATAACATTACTGTCCCCACAATCCGGGCAGCGATGAGTTACTTCATGGTGGGCTAATGGGTCAGGATCTACTTCTTCAAAAGGGGTTTCTTCAACCAATCTATCAATCCTTCTTTTTTTTCGTCTTCCTTAAGACAAGGGGCTGGAATGTCTTCTCTCTGTCTAGAGTAAAGGTTCCCTGTGTATGGCAAGCACTTTTTCTTGCCTTCTCTGTTCCGTCTTGTAGTGAATGTCGGAACAACATCAAGTTGATGATGGAATTTTTCCCCACTTTTTTGGCGAAACTTTTTTAAGTCTCCCATAAGGAAAGCAGCATTCCAGCCTTTTAAATCTTATTCCCAAGACCGTTAAATTGCGGATTCTTTAAGGGAATCCAGTGAAAATTGAGATTTGCTATTCAGTAGTAAGTTCAGCACCTTCTTTCGTGACAAGAAATGTATGTTCAGCTTGTGATACGAAACTGCCTTTTGTATCAGCCAGAACGCTGTACTGACGAAATACACCTTTAGTTGTTAATTCCCGGAGTCCGAGAGCTAAGCTTAGTTTAGGGATATGTTTAGAGAGGTAGCGGCGACTGAAAGGGAGGCTTTTGAATTCACGAGCCACAAGACGCACGATATCCCGGGCGCCTTGGTTCCGAAGAGGTATCCGTACGGGCTGTAGGCTAAAAATGTGGTATTGGCCTGTGTCGTGGACACTTCCTGTTCCTGTACTAGCAAAGGTTTCTAGTGCGAAGACTTCACCTTCTTCAAGATTCACCCCATGTGGGACTGCTATATTAGGAAGCGTCTTTGGACCATGAAGAACATACTCATCGAGTTGATGTCCGCTAAGATCGCGGATAGGTCTGTATCCATAGCCCCGTATTGTGTCTTCGATTATTTTCCCTAAATCCTTCGAATTAGCTTTTGGTTTTACGAGTTCAAGGGCCTTGTTGAGGGCTTCTCTGCTAGCTTCAACGAGTTTTTCTAGTTCTGGGTTGAAGCAGATGGTTAACGCTGTATCAGCGATATAACCATCAATGTGGACCCCAACATCCAGCTTGACGATATCACCTTCTTTGATGACTGTTGCATCATTTTCAGGGCTGGAGTAGTGTGCAGCGACCTCGTTTATCGAGATGTTTGTCGGGAAGGCGACACCTCCGCCAAGCTCAAGGATTCGCGCCTCCGAGGCTTCACATAAATCATATGCTCTTGCACCCACTTTTATTGTGGGAGCAATTTCGTCTCTGACTTGACTGGCTATCTTTCCTGCCTGCCTGTATTTCTCTTCTGGAGTAGCTTCCTCCGACTCCGTTTCTTTTGGTTCGGGTGCAGCTGGTCTGGGTTGGGTGTCGGTTTGTTTGTCACCAGGTTCGTCAGAGGAGTCAGGTGTTTCTTCATCGGAGGGCGTAGGTCTTGCCATTAGGATCACTCTTTCGTTGTTCTCATTGAGCCAAAATATTGCACGACTCTTTAAGGTTTACTTCCAAGAAGCAGTATCCCGCTCAAAATGCGCATTTTTCTATTCTTTAACCAGAACAATTTTAGGTGTTTGCGAATATAGAAAGTATCGGGGATGCAATGTCTGCAACAGCGAAACAGCTACAAGATCTCCTTCGACAAATGGAAGGCACAGCACCCGGAATTGAGGCTAGCGCCATAGTGACTACTCAAGGTTTACCTATTGTGGCTGCGATGCCGCAGACCGTTAATGAGGCTATTGTTGCTGCGATGACCGCTGCTTTGCTCGGTGTGGCAGAGCGCGCTCTAACTGAGATTCCCCGAGGGAAACTCCTGCAAATCACTATCGAGGCAGAACAGGGATATATTATCCTGAAAGGCGCAGGTGATAATGCAATTTTAACATCGCTAGTAAGGAAAACCGCCAACCTCGGAATGGTTTTCCTAGCGATGAAACGCTTCAGTAAAGAGATTGAAAGGGTATTACAGGGCTGAATTAACTAATC
>CBDVBC010000185.1:0-4333 GCA_965372125.1 Candidatus Hermodarchaeota archaeon
TGGAGAGGAGATGCTAGCTCGGACTCGTGGTGTAGCTGTTCGAAACCGGTACAGTGGACCACCAGCTGAACCCAAGATACTGCCCAGAGGACAAACATTGGAACAGGCTGTGGAAGCGAATGCACCACTCCTTCAACAATTGGAGAGGAAAGCAATCAAGTTCATTCGAGCCACCAATACAGAGTTTGATAGACCTCCAGTAGTTGCCTTCTCAGGCGGGAAAGATAGCTTGGCTGTGCTGTTACTGGTTAGAAAGGCACTTACCGACCAAGAATTCCGTATAATGTTCATAAATACCGGAATCGAGTTTCCCGAAACAGTTGAGAACGTATCTGCTGCAGTGTCAGCATTAGGGTTAACCCAGCAGCTCTTAGTTGGACATGTAGATGAAAATCAGTTCTTTCGTGTTCTTGAACAATACGGATTCGTCGCAAAAGACTATAGGGTTTGTTGTAAAACAGTGAAGCTTGGGCCTACCACTCAACTCATTGATAAGCACTTTCCAGAGGGATGCCTGAGTTTCATTGGGCAGCGTCGCTACGAGTCGCGACGCCGGTCACAGGCTAGAAGGGTATGGAGAAACCCCTGGGTTCCAAACCAGATTGGGGCGAGCCCGATCCATGATTGGACGGCCATGATGATTTGGCTTTATCTCCTTCAAGAAAAAGCCCCTTTCAATGTCCTGTACCGTCGGGGCTTCGAACGCATCGGCTGCATGTTTTGCCCTGCCTCAGACATGAGCGAATTTACAACCATCCAATCCTCTCATCCGGAAGAGTGGGAGAGATGGCAGAAAGTAGCTACACGCATCGCCAAACAAGAAGGATTATCTGATGAATGGCTAAAATTCGGGTTCTGGCGCTGGAGGAATCACCCTCCACCGATACAAAAGCTAGCTCGAAAACTAGACATACCTCTTAAGCCACAGACTAGTGGAACAACCCGAGAGAAGTTTTCATATACTATCTATTCTATCAGTAAAGATGTTGAAGGTGGAAAAACGCTGCGGGGACAATTTAATCAATCAATCCCACTAGATTTAGCCATTGCCTTCCTACCCGCCCTTGGAGAGGTTCTTTACGACACCAACAGAGGATTTGTACAAGTAATCACCGGAAAGGGAGACAGCCAATTAAGGTGTATGCTATTCGAGAGCGGCGACTTCACCATCACGGGAGTAAATTCTATCCTCGAGAAAACAGCGGAAGTATTAGTAAAAGCGGTTCTGCGAGGAATCCTATGCACAGGCTGCGGCACCTGCCTATCGCTCTGCCAAGAGAACGCTATTATTCTAGAACATCAGCGCGCTCGAGTCGACAAACAACAGTGCATTCAATGCAAAGAATGTATTTTGGGAAAATGCCCTACACTCTTTGCGTTTCAGCGTACCTCCTCGAAACAATAAGAGTTTAATTTGTAGAAGAAAAGGACAGGAGTGTTATGAGCCACGACGTGAAGGAAACCATCTCTCTTTACACGCGTCTATTCAGTCTACCAAGACCACGCACTATGCTTGCAGTGATTATGTTATCCTCCTTTCTTGTTGGAGGAATAACACAATACTTTCGTACGTCGGGAGATCTCATAGCAATAGGCTTCGGTGCAATACGGGGATTGTTACTCATTCTTCCTGCTGCGGGTCTTGCTGCTCTCCTACTTTGGCTAGGAACCCGGAAACAAGGGATTCTTCGTCTCCATCGACTTGTTGGAATAATCACGGTAACTACAATACTTCTTCTAGCTCTTTGGCTCATCTCCACACTGGTGGGATGGATAATCGAAGTTGGTTCCGCGTTTCTCGCTATCCCCGCAACTGGAATAGCCTCTTTGTTTTTTCTTCGCGGCTTTCTTCTAGGAGCCTCGTTCGCCCTGTCCATCACGTATCTCGTCGTTCTGATTACAACATCAGTAGGGAACATCAAGGGAGCTTTCCTTAGTATTGTCTTCCCTGCAACAAGTGTCGTTTGCTTCATCCTTACCGAGCCTGCACTCCTAACCTCACCAACATTATACCAAATCGTGGGCGTCTACCTGATACTTTCCCTTGTATACCTCATATGCGTTCAGGTGCTACTGTTTACTGTTGGGAGAAAATTCAAGAAAGCACTCAATGTCGATGGCATCAAGCTCTTCCGCGGTTTCCTGATGACCTGGATGGAGGGTCAAGCAGACCAGATTGAGGAATGCTTCAAACAGATTGGACGAAGGGCAGAACTTCCCCTCGCGATTTTACGCTTCACAACTGAGAAGCAACAGCCACAACTCGTCTTCGTCATCGCTGGAGTACACCCGGGACCCTTCAGAAATACTGGAAGTAGTGCCTTGCCCAGCGCGATTGCTCGGTGGGGACGAGAGACCTTGGGGGTTATAGCATGCGCTCCACATGCAACTGCAACACACGCGCTCAACCTTGTTGCCCGTGATGAGGTCAACCTGTTGCTCGCAGATATCCAAGAAGCCTACAAACAGGTAAAAGAAGTTGATTCAGTTTCCCAGTTTGCGCGCGCATCATCGGGAACAATTCATGCAGGATGCCAGCTCTTTGGAGATACTGCTCTTATCGTTATATCACGCTCACCCGAAGAGATGGACGACATCAGTCTGTCTGTTGGTAGAACCATAAAAGAAGCGGTGGAGAAGCTAGTAAACCGCTGTATTATAGTTGACACACACAACTGCATCGGAGAACTGAGAGAATCTATTTTCGAAGAATCTGAGCTTGTACAAGAAATGGTTGATGCAGCTGTCAAAGCCACAAAGATGGCGCTTAAGCTCAAAAGAGGAGCAGCGAGTCTTGGTACCGCCACAAAGCAGATGCGAGAATATAGCCCTGCAGTAGGGATGGGACCAGAAGGCATCACAGCAGCTGTAATCGAAGTAGATGGACAACGAATGGCATATGTGATTATAGACGGAAACAACATGGCGATTGGACTCCGAGAGAAGCTACTGAAAACCCTTGTACCCGATATTGTTGATGCAGCCGAAATCCTCACGACAGATACACACCAAGTTGCCGCTATATCAACGAAGGGCGAGGGCTACAGCCCCATCGGACTTGACATACCTCACGAAGTCATCATAAAGGTAGTGAAAACACTTGTTCAAGAAGCGGTGACAAAGATAGAACCTACAACCGTAGCTGTAACTGTCGGAGAAACACAACCGCTCCACGTTATGGGTGAAGGAACAGTCGAATCAATGACCAATCTGATACCGTTATCCGCGAGTACCGCTAAGCGTGTCGGGCTAGCATCATTTGGTGTCGCATTCTTCATCTCTCTACTACTCCTTACTCTAGTTTAGATAACCTGAAACTTCACAAGCATTTTTAGAGAAGAGTAATTAGCTCACTAACAGGTATCGAAGCTGGGCGGATCTGCTATGAAACTATTCGAGGTAAGATTTCACGGTCGCGGCGGACAAGGCGGAGTTACCGGCGCTAAAATCCTAGCTAGCGCTGCGAAGCTCGAAGACAAGTTCTTCCAAGCCTTTGCGCACTATGGCGCGGAGCGGCGCGGCGCTCCAGTAATAGCTTTCACGCGAATCGATGACGAGCCCATCCGAATCCATTCGTACATTTACCAGCCTGAGGCTATAGTGATCTTTGATGAAAGTCTCCTAGACATTCCAAGTATTCAAGACGGCCTCGAAGAAGACACATTCGTCATCGTGAATACATCAAAACCCCCCAAGGATATAAAGCTCAAAGTCAAAGCAAAAATCTCAACTGTAGATGCCACAAAAATCGCCTTGGCTGTGGGGATTGTTGTCGCAGGCATTCCGGTAGTAAATACTATCATGCTTGGGGCAGTTGCGCGCGCAACCAACATCGTCAAAATCGACAACGTGAAACAAGCTATAAAACAGGGGCTTGCGGGTCTCCCCGATAAGGTCATTAAAATTAATGTCGAAGCCTGCCAACGTGCATACGATGAACTAGTCAAGGGGTATTAGAATGGCTAAACTAAAGAGGAAACCTCCAGGTGAACGAATTACGTGTATAACCTACCCTGAACCTGGAGCAATGGGTAAGACCGGTGATTGGCGTATATTCCGTCCAGTTATCGACCGGGAAAAATGTACAAAGTGCCAGATATGCTGGATGTTTTGCCCTGATGCAGTCATCACAATGGATGCAGAAGGGATACCCACTATCGACCTGGTCTATTGTAAGGGCTGCATGATCTGTGAAGAAGTCTGCCCCGCAAAAGCAATCACGCGTACACGCGAAACAGAAGCAGAAGAATAGGAAGCCAGCAAGGAAGAATACAAGACAATGCCAACAACAATATCAGTCAGCGGCAACCACGCAGCCGCCTGGGCTGCTCGA
>CBDVBC010000186.1:0-4333 GCA_965372125.1 Candidatus Hermodarchaeota archaeon
GGCTGCACAACCCAGTCGTAGGCTAGTCCGCCATTTTGCCGTGTTGGCTGATGTTCATTATCACCCAGTCCAGTGAGAGAGGAGTACACCTGCGAGAGGGGGAAGCGTCCGAAGACACTGGTGGAGGTGAGGGGGTTCTGGCTATCCATGGCTGAAGAGATGATGGTCCGGAAGTTACCGCCGCAGCCAGTGAATGGGTCCCGCTCAGGCTGACCTTCCTTCAATCTGACCTTGCGGGGAGTCCAGTGGTTTCTAGGACCAATGCCCCAACCGTGAACCTCTACCCAACCTTCGTATTTGTCGGTGCGATGGGCGTAGGCATCCCATTTACCATACATGACGATCATGGGCGCGTTCTCGACGATGACCTGCTGGGCATTATAGGCACTATCTAGGACTTGGTTGTAGTCGCTGGCGTTCATCATCAGGTCAACCCAGTCGTCGTAAGTGCGGTTTCCCCAGTTCAACATATTACCCTCGGGATTAAGAACCTCAGAGGTGATGAAGTTCCGAAGGACTCGCGGGGTCGGCGAAACACCGAAGGCGTAGCAGGCAGCATCATAGTTCCGAGGAATTGTATAGACCGTATCTAACAAAGTGCCAAAGGCTACTGGCATCAGTGAGACCCGGATACCCGCAGCATCCCAATAGGCTAGCTGAGACGTTAGGGCGGCACCCCATTGGGGCTCTTCGATGCTGTACATAGGTCGAAAATTGATTTGGTCACCGTTTGGTGCTTCCACATATCCGTCGCCGTCCAAATCAAAGAATCCTGCTTGGGCCAGTTCAGCTTTAGCTGCTATGATGTTGGAGTCTCGAAAGTCAGGAGTAGTCTGGCTGTTGTGCCAGACTCCGCAAGAGGCTGGGATGGGACTGTCTAGGCCGAAGCCAAGGTCGTCCCATATGACATCGGCTACTTCGTGCTTGTCTAGGGCAAAAGCCACTGCGCGGCGGAAACCTGGAAAGTTGTAGGGGTAGCGCTGACAGTTGATAGCCATAAAGCCAAAGCCCAGCCGTTCTGTCAGGGTCACCTCGATGTTTGGGTCCTCAGCTAGGATATCTAGGTATTCTGTCTCGATTTCAAAAGCGAGGTGGTCTACAGCACCCCCTAACAGTTCATCCACCTGTTGTTCTGGGCTCATAGTAACCTGGAAAACGACTTTGTCAACATATGGTCCACTAGGATCCCAACTGCTGCTCTGACCAGAAGTCCTGTTCACCAATTGGGGTTCGGACTCGACCCCAGTGGGCGATAAGAAGAAGGGAAAGAGGGCACAGAGTAGAAAGATAGCAAACACTCGATTCCACTGCTTTTCTAGCAATGCGGTAATCATCCTGTAACACTCACCCCCCAATATAATAGGGCTAATAAATTTCTCAATCTCAATTTTGAACACCTTATCTTCGGGACACTATTCACTGATTCGTTGACCACAACCTGCACAGAACTTATCAGCTCTACTGATTCCTGCGCCGCAATGGGGGCAGACCATTATCTCCGCGGGTGATTCATCTTCCTCTGGTGGGGTTTGCTCCGTCGAACCAGCTGTCTGACGGAGCGGCCTACCCCTGGAGAGGTAGAACCCGCTACACAGAAGCGTGATGGCGATGACACTAACTCCGCCTACAATAAGCACTCCTAGGTATGATATGTGTGCTACGTGATTGATTGCGTGCGCGGTGACGCTCTTGTGGTAGTTCTCCCAGTAATGGAGTTCCACGTACTCGCCTTCAACCCGGTGGTGCCACTTGAAGGGTCCACACCCTACCGGGCGGGGGTTCGTGAACCTTTCGGGGCTCACAATCCCTGACCAGATATGTTCAGGGAGAATGATCCAGTCTCGGATGTTGTCAAAGGCCCAGTAGCTATCGCCGTTGGTGATGATTTCCACGTGAGTGTCATCAAGAGCACGGCATGAGTTCAAATAGGGGATGCTCCGCGAGTATGTGCTTATGCGGTGGTCCAGTATGTAGTTGTAGCTGAACTCTACATCATCAGCGGAAACAAATCCACCAGCACTACCACCCAGGTCATGCCATGTAGCGTTGTCGAAAAGGGTGAAAGTGTATTTCAACCCAAAGGGATGAGGCTGCACAACCCAGTCGTAGGCGAGCCCCCCGTTCTGCCTAGTTGGCAGGTGATTATCATCATTCAACCCGGTGAGTCTAGAGTAGACCTGGGAGAGGGGGTAGTTGCCGTAGACGCTGGTGGAGGTGAGGGGGTTCTGGCTATCCATGGCAGAGGAAATCATGGTCCTGAAGGTGCCACCAGTACCAAGAACTGGGTCGCGCTCTGGTTGCCCCTCCTTCAACCGGACCTTAACAGGGTTCCAGCGGTTCATAGGACCTGTACCCCAGCCGGGAATTTCAACCCAACCTTCGAACTTGTCAGTGCGATGAGCGTTGACTTCCCAGTTGCTGTACATCACGATCATTGGAGCGTTCTCGACAAAGACCTGCTGGGCCATGTGGGCGGCTTCAAGAACCTCGGCGTAGTCGCTGGAGGTCATCATGACCTCGACCCAGTCGTCGTAGGTGCTATTTCCCCAGTTCAACATGTTACCCTCGGGATTAGCAATCTCAGAGCTGATGAATGCCTGAAGTGCTAGCGGGTTCGGCCAAACACCGAAGGCGTAACATGCAGCATCATAGTTCCGTGGAATTGTATAGACAGTATCTAGCAAGGAGCCAAAAGCTATGCTCATTGGGATTACTTTGATACCGGCTTGCTCCCAGTAACCTATTGAGGTGTTTACTGCATTCTGCCAATAGGGCGATTCAATGGAAATCATTGGACGAAAGGTGAAGCTGTCACCATTTGGTGCCTCTACGAAGCCGTCACCATCCCTGTCCCGAAACCCTGCCTGTGCGAGTTCTGCCCGGGCAGCCGCAACATTGGGGTCTCGAAAATCAGGAGTAGTATGACTATTGTGCCAGACAGCACAGGATGCTGGAATAGGGTTATCTAGAGCGAAACCAACATCTCCCCACATAGCTGTGGCTACTGCGTGTTTATCCATCGCAAAGGCAATGGCCCGACGGAGCGCGAGAATGTTGTAAGGGTAGCGCAGACAGTTGATAGCCATGAAGCCAAAGCCCAGCCGCTCCGTCATTGTAACATCGATATTTGGATCATCCTCCAAGACATCGATGTATTCTGCTTCCACGTTGTCTGCGATGTGGTCTATCTCGTCATCAAGTAAAGCCTGTACCTGAACGTCTGGTCCCGTTATCACTTTGAAAATTACCTTGTCCACGTAGGGTCCACTAGGGTCCCAGGAAACTCCCTGACGGAGAGGCGCACCGAGCAGAGAAGGCGCAGATTCTACACCCGCAGGTATGACGAAGAAGGGGATGAGTGCAAAGAGCAGGAGGGCAGCAAGCAATTTATGCCTAGATTCTACTATCATTGCAAACCATTCCAATTATACTCCTCTACCCAAGAGAAGTACTTCTATCTCTGATATTTTGCTCTAAATGCCTTTCCTTTTGGGTAAGTACCAGTAAACTAGTACCTTGTTAGCATCTGAGCATTCGGATGAATGACGGTATCCTACTGTTGACTATGTCTGGCTGCTCAATCATCACCATGTGCCCTGCCTTCTCGACTACCATGAGTTTTGACTTGGGGATCTTGTCTCGGAGATACTGGGACCACTTCACCGGGGTCAACTGGTCTTCTTTTCCGACGATGATGAGGGTCTGCAAGTAGATTTCGGCTAGGCGGTCTCGGACATCGAAGTTATTGCACGCAGTAAAATCTGCGTAGGCGATGTCCTGCCCACACCGAAGGCACTCTTGTTTTGACTGCTCGATAAGATCCGGGTTCGCACCCGCCGCAAATCCCAACTGACCCACTGCCAAGTCCACGCTTTCTTCGAACCGTGTCTTCAGTGATTCAAGAATCGCTGGTAGAACTCCTAGCTTGGCTCCAGTCCCAACCAACACGAGGGCTGTGAGGAGCCCGGGGAAATCGAGGGCAAGCTGGAGGGTGATAGCCCCACCAAGTGAATGTCCAACAGGAATACCCTTTACGAGATCCAATTTCTTGATGAATTCTGCAACGTATTCTGTGTAGAGCTTTACTGAGATTTCAGCTTCAGGTGGGTCAGACCGTCCGTGACCCGGCAAATCCAGCATCACAGTCCGGTAATCCTCAGAGAGGGGTCGCTGGTAACCCCAGGCTAGATGGCTGCTCATGGAACCATGGATGAAGATGAGGGGTAGCCCTTCTCCCTGCGACTGGTAATACATGCGTGTTCCCTGAATCGTTGTAAACGGCATGAACATTCGCTCCTTGCTAGTCTAGGACATTGGGTTCACCTTGAATACG
>CBDVBC010000187.1:0-4332 GCA_965372125.1 Candidatus Hermodarchaeota archaeon
ATGCATTGTAGGTCACGAATTGAGATCTCGGGGCTTTGAGTTGCAAGGAATACGCCTAGACAGCGGCGATCTTGTTGCACTAAGTAAGTCGGCGAGAACAATTCTTGATGAGGCTGGATTCAAGGGCGCGAAGATTTTCGTGAGCAGCGACCTTGATGAATATAGGATACAAGAGCTGCTCAAGGCGGGTGCCCCTATTGATGGCTTTGGCGTGGGGACGCGATTGGCAACTGGGGCGAACTATAATCCTCTGACCGGAGAAGGAGGCCCCTCTGCCCTGCCGGGAGTTTACAAACTAGTGGAGCGAATTGAAGATGGAAAAATAATTCCGAAAGTGAAGCTGAGCCCAGGGAAAGTACTGTTGCCCTTCCGGAAACAGGTCTACCGCCACTTCAACAAGAAAAGGCAGTTCCGTCGGGATACTCTTGCTCGCTGGGATGAAACGGTTCCTGACGCTGAGCCACTTCTTGTGCCTGTTATCCAGCAGGGAGAGCTAGTCTATGATTTTCCTTCTCTAGAAGAGAGTCGAGGTTATTGCCGCAATCAGTTCCATCAGCTACCTAGAAGATACCGCCTGCTCAGCGACGCAGCCACTTATCCTGTGAAATTAAGCCCTCAACTTTCACGTGTCTGGAGGAAGATTCGTCGCAGACGACAACCGAAAACTACCTGAATCCTTAATGAGAGATAAGGGAGCCTGAGCAAGGGATTACGGGAGTTCCTTGATGAGCGTGCTGGTATCGATTATCCTTGCGTCGTATACATCCTTGAGGTAAGCTAGACCGCTAACGTGAGCCTCCTCATTGAAGGCTTCCACAGCGTCTTCAGGTACAATAATCTTGTAGCCGCGGAAAAACGCTTCAGCTGAAGCATGACGCACACAAATATGCGTGTGTAGTCCAGCGTTGATAACAGTGTCTACTTTGTGGATTCGGAGAATGCTATCCAAGGGAGTTTCGAAGAAAGAGCCATATGTACGTTTTTCGATGATAATATCGTCTTTCGCGGGGGCTAGCTCAGGAATCACCTGAGCACCTTTTGTGCCTGCCATCGCGTGTGGACCCCATTTGGCCATCTCGTAATCGGTTTCATAGTGAGCGTCGTTAGAGAAGATTACTGGCAGCTTATGCTTATGAAAGGCATCAATAAGCCGGCGGAGGTTGGGAATGATTCGTTGAGCACGATCAGTCTTCAAATCTCCTGTTACAAAGTCGTTAAGCATGTCTATGATTATTAGAGCCTTCATAATTTTTCAACCTGCACTAATCTTGGTAGATTAAAAGAGTGTTGAACTTCCCAAGAGCTTGAGATAATAGTGTTTGATATTGTAAGAAATGAATTTATAAAAGCAAGAAGAAAACATTGGGGGGATTAAACCTACGGTTGGAAGTAAGAAAGATGTACCCGATTGAGATTCTACTTGACGAGCATAAACTCGTTGAACGCGTAATAAAACTAGTCGAGAAGGTTCGCTCAAAGTTGAAGAAGAAGAAAGATATACCGGCTCCCACGTTTTGGAAGTTGGTGGACTTTCTCCGGAGCTACTCTGATGTGATCCATCATTCCAAAGAAGAAGATATCCTCTTTATGCACATGCGAGAGCATGAGGCTGAGCTATCCGAGGAAGTATGGGACCAAATCGGCATCCTCATCGATGAACACATTCAAGGTCTGGATCTGGCCAACGAGATGCATAAGGCTATTCGCGAATATCAGAGGGGAAGTGCTAGCGCCCGGAAACGAATCCTACGAGCCGTCACATCCTATGTTGACATTATGAAGGCTCACTTCAAAGCAGAAGAGGATGATGTTTTTCCAGCGATGGTCAAGGTCCTCAGTCAAGCTGAAAAGGACAAGATGAATGCTGATTTCAAGCGCTTTGATAAACTAGTTGGCGGTGAGGCGGCTCATCGGAGATACGAGGAAATTGTCGAAGAACTAGAGAAAGAGCTAGGATAGCCTCCTTTGAACTGAATTGGACGCTAAAGAACCAGCACAGAAGCGCTCTACATACTGTGCTGGTCGTTTCCTCCTCTAATAGAAATAATGAAGTTTAGGAAGCGGGAAACTGGGTTGGCATAAATCTTTTTCTACTAGGACTTATGTTAATCATTGGAACTCATGTTAAAGTTGGGATAGCTTTGCCTGAAAAAGATACGTTCAATATGAAAAGCATATTCAGTGGCATCGCGAGCGGCACATTCGCGATACAACTGGTTTCGCTCCTAGTTCTGCTGGGCGAAGGCTTGATTTATGTTTTAATCTTAACTGGAATTTACGACTTATTACTTCCGAATATTGACCTACTCATCCTTGCCCTTCTTTTTGGGGGCGGAATCACCTTCCTCGTCTTCATCGCATTTCTGGGATTCTTCCTGCGTTCACACAAATCTGTGCGAGGCTTCATCATCGGAAAGGAACACGAGCAGATAGAAACAAGCACACCAGCAACGAAGACGATCCTCCTATTATTTGGTGGGGCTGTATGTTTCGGGCTTTGCGCTGGAATCTATGCTTATTACCTATTCTGGAAGTATTGGTTAAATCCAATGGGTGTAGCATTCCTCTACACCTTTAGCCTAACAGGTGATCTCTTCTTCGAGTGGGGACTTATCGCAGCATACGGAGCTCTGGGCGCAATCATTACTTGCCTGATTCTGCAGGTTCTCTCAGCTGCAATAAATCGCTATACCAGTAAGCTTGTCCAGACCTTAGCCGAATAATCACTAGTCTATCTAAACTAGATGAGGAGTTGTGTCACTTCTCAGTGGGTTTGAGGTTAGTCTTCCGGACTTCGTGTTCGTTCATGCACTATCCCCAGGATTACTAGGCTTAGGGCGAGTTCCGAATCTTTGAATTTTCTCGCGCAACGCTCAATCATCAGAGAAACTGTGTCCCTTTTACTGTAGATGGCTTCTACCTCTGCAAAAATCGCTTCAAACTGGTTTTCAGTAACACCTAGTGCACCGCTGAGGGTCTTTGATTCGTGGTCAGCCACCATCAATGATCCTAAGGCAATTTTTGTCAAATTGATTCCCGGCGGGATTATACTGTCTCTAAAGAAAAGCCTTTTCGCTCCTAAGGCTAGGGGAGCGGGTCTAATGGCTTTTTTCGGACAAAGAAGTCAATGACGTCAACACCTGCCGCTTCCAGTCTGCGCTGTGTCGATGGGTAACGATCGCAACTTTCTTCCTCCAAGTTCGCTGCAAGCCGAGGGCTCAACTTGGTCAACCTCTCTATTAGCAGAGTACGTTCTTTTGCTGACATGAGTCGGGCGTCGGTCATTGCGGCTACGTGAAAACTAGCACCTGCTTCTAATAGATGCGTAATTGCTTGAAAGGGCAGTTTGTAGCCGGCTCCAAGGGCACCAGTCCGCCGCTGATACCCCGCTGGTGAGCCAGCCTTGAGTCCCACACGGATGTGAACCTTGTCGTATTGTGCAACCTCTCGGACATAGCTAGGGTCTGCTCCGAATAGTGTCCCGTTGGTTTCGAGCATGAAACTCTCAAAGCCTGATTCCTCAATGAGTGGAAGCAACTGCAATAGATGTGCTTTGCAGAGCGTGGGTTCTGCTCCTGAAATCCGGGCTTTCAGAATACCCTTCTTCCGTGCCGCTCCCCACAATTCCTCTAGAACCTGTGAGGGCGAATAGAAGCTTACACGCTCTCCAAGATGATGATCACGAGAGTCTGACCAGCAGAAAATACATCTGAAAGAGCAGCCCAGTGCATACGCGGTAGCCATACCACCATAGACCCCAACTACGTAGAAACTTGTATATTTACGAGCTGAATCTGATTCACGGCAGACATAGCGTTGAGCTACCTTGGCTAGCGCAAGGGGATCAAAGGGTTGAGTAGATGGTGTAACAAGACTTGGAAAATCTTCTGTTGGCATCAGGTAACCTTCTGTGTCTCGCACACAAAAACCTGCCCAGTATCGATGGTCAAGTCTTATGTTCAAGTCAGAAAAACCTACATATAACTAGCCTAGCTTTGCGGCACTTCTGGGTAGGATAAGGGATACATCTGAAAAGGCTTCTGGGTGCTTGAGCAAACGGGCTAGAAACCGGGCAAAGAGGCGAACATCATCAGCACAGGCTGCAGCGAAACCAACAGGCGAAAGTCCCACAAGATTAAAGCGTTCTGCAGCACCATTCTCTAAAGAAGATGTTTTGGACAGGGCGGGAGTTGTACTTATTGGCGTGGACAAAGAATCCTCAGGAGCGATGAAAAGAGCCCCAGCGGAAAGTCCACGAGGTTGACTCCGACTGAGTAACACAAAGAGAGGAGTTGCCAATGGAAAGGGTGTGGCCTCGGGTGTGCGCACTTC
>CBDVBC010000188.1:0-4315 GCA_965372125.1 Candidatus Hermodarchaeota archaeon
GAGGTATTACCTTGACGAACACATCATTTCACACAAGCTCCACCTAACAAGCCTATCACATACGGGTACACAGACAATCGGTAAACAGGCTTTATGGATTCTGGAAAACGCAGTCATACCTTTTCTCGAGTAATTCTTTCACAAGCACCATCGAAGCACCTCAGAGGAAAATCATTTCACCGGAATCGGCTCTATTAACTCGACCTTAGAATCCTGTTTTTCTCTAATAAGGAGCCCCTCAAAGAATGCTACAATTGTAGCACCATCCCTACCAGCTAATTCCTCATCATCAACGGCGACCAGTATTAGTGCACCCCAGGCATACTCGAGAAGTCCTTGCACAAATCCTGAAGCCTCCGAATTCTCCACCCTAATAACAACATAGTACGCAGGAATCTTGTTGACACCATTAGGAGAAAGAACACTGAAATCGAGTTGACGAATCACTGCCTGAGCCTTCAACCTGTCAACGAAGCTTCGTCGAAGAAGCAGCGATCCAGTCTTAGCAAGGACATCAGTCAACACCCATTTGGAAGAATCAGTTGAAACAACCCAGTTACCCACAGGCTTCACCACCCCAAACTAATAAACACCTAACATTACTGGTACCAGTTGTATAAGCTGTTTGGTAAGAGGATTCCTACTAGTTGGGAAGAACCAATAAACTGAAACCCCTAGACCAAGACGGATACTGGTTTCTGAGGAGAGTATTTAACAACCCAGCATCCAAAAAATCTCTCGAACTACTCTAATGGCACTAACTTGATGCGGTGAAGACAATGGGCATCGCTGAAATCCTTACAAACGATTCACCAGGCAAACAATTCCTTCTTCTTGGAAATGAAGCAATAGCTCGAGGTGCAATCGAAGCAGGCCTTGAATTTGCAGCAACCTACCCCGGCACTCCATCTTCTGAGATTGGAGACAGCCTATATCGAGTGGCTTCGAAATACAAGCAATTGTATTTTCAGTACTCAACCAACGAAAAAGTTGCATTGGAAGCTGCTGGTGCAGCATCAATAGCTAACGTTCGAGCTATGGCAATAATGAAACATGTAGGCCTCAATGTGGCCTCTGACGCGTTCATGACGTTGAATTATATTGGTGTTCGAGCGGGATTAGTTATTGTTTGCGCAGATGATCCGGGTTGTTGGAGTTCTCAGAACGAGCAGGACAATCGATTGTACGCCATACTAGGCGACACCTGTATGCTAGAGCCAGCTGATCCACAAGAGGCTAAAGACATGACTGTAGCCGCCTTTGATTTATCAGAGAAGCTAGAGCAGCCAGTATTATTACGCGTTACAACTCGAGTATGCCACACTCGTGCAGGAGTGAAACTTGGTTCTATACGCCCTCCAAGAGCGAACCCGAATTTTGAGAGGGATCCTTTCAGGTTTGTGACTGTTCCCACTGTTGCACGGTTACGCCATCCTATTCTTGTCGAGAAATTCCAGAAAGCCAAGGAGATATCTGAGAAGAGCAAGTGGAACAGAATTATTGGTAGGGGATCTATTGGGATTATCACTTCTGGTGTTAGCTTCAACTACGTGATTGAAGCCTTAGAACTTCTCGGACTAAAAGCAGCAGTCCTTAAACTTGGAATGACCAATCCGCTACCAAAGGAGAAAATTCAGAAATTTATAGCCTCAAAGGAGAAGGTACTAGTTGTAGAGGAACTGAAGCCCTATTTGGAACTTCATGCCCGGGCCTTTGCTCAGGAGAAAGGGATTACTACACCAATTCTCGGTAAAAGCCAAAATCTCTTCTCTGAAATAGGGGAGTTGAAACCACGGCAAGTGGTGGAGGGGATTGCTAAAGCACTAAAGCTCAAAGCACCCCCAGGGTTTGCTAGGATTGACAAACAACTAGCGAAGGTGACTACCCAAGCTCCACCGCGTCCACCAATTCTCTGCGCCGGGTGCCCACACAGAGCAACGTTTTACGAGTCAGCAGTAGCAACAGGACGAAAAGGTGTATATCCAATAGACATTGGCTGTTACACTTTAGCCATTCAGCCGCCACTTGACATGGCGGACCTGCTACTATGCATGGGATCCAGCATCGGTACAGCGTGCGGTTTGACAGCAATCCTTGATAAACCGATTGTTGGGACAATCGGTGATTCCACATTTTTCCACTCTGGCCTTGCAGGCCTTGTCAACGCAGTGTATAATCAACACCCCGTCAAGCTGATTGTTGTGGATAACATGACAACCGCAATGACTGGACATCAACCTCACCCAGGAACAGGAGTCACGGGAATGGGCAAAGTCAACCCGCCAATAAAAATCGAAGATGTAGCACGCGGAATTGGCGTTCCCTGTGTGAAAGTTATCGATCCATTACAGGTCAAAGAGTCCATTCGCACAATCCGCGAAGCAGTTGCCTTTGATGGCCCAGCGGTGAGTGTGTCACGTAGCATCTGCGCATTATTAGAATTAGCGCAAAAGCGTCGGGCAGGAGAAGAGATTATTCCCTACAAAGTCGACCCAGAAACATGTAGAGGCTGCCAAGTGTGTACCAGTAAGCTAGGTTGTGCTGCCGCAATCTGGAAAGGAGAACACGCAGCAATAGACCCCATGCTATGCACTGGCTGCGGTGTATGCGCACAAATCTGCCCATACGGAGCTATCCAAAAGGAGGTGCGCTGATGAAAACTTGCAATATTCTCATGGTTGGTGTGGGCGGAACAGGCGTCATAACAGCCGCGCGAATTATAGGAACAGCCGCTCTTCTTGAACATAGAAAAATAGTCCTTTCTGAGCTTCACGGCATGGCCCAGCGTGGAGGAGCTGTTGTTTGTACTGTGAGGATAGGTGAAGGTGTTAGAGGACCTATTATTGCAACTGGTATGGCTGATTTGTTGTTAAGTATCGAGCCAGTAGAGGCCCTCCGGCACATAAACAAGATTAGCCCAAATGGGAACATTGTAGTAGGCACTTATCATATCACACCTACTGCTGTACTTCTTGGTCGAGCTAAATACCCCAGCGATGAGGAGATTTTTCGGAATCTTAAAGCATTTGCGAATGTAGTCACTATTGATGTGGCAGAACTAGCTAGGAAGGCGGGGAATATACTCACAATGAATACTGTTCTGATAGGATCCGCTGTTGGCCTTGGCGAAATCCCAATCAAGCAAGATACAATTATTTCTGCTTTGAAAGAGGTTCTTCCGTCGCGCTATCATGAAGTGAACGTCAAAGCGTTTGAGCTGGGCATGAAAGCGGTTGCTGGAAGATAGATAATACTAGCGGGTTATCGTCATAGAGGCATACCCAACAATCGGGTCTGACCCGCCGCGAACATCATAACTTGTTGCGTATTTTAGTAATTCTCCTTTTGTTGCACCGAGCAGGCGGGCTGCAACAAGCATACTGGTGACTGCGCTGTGCCCACACATTGTTCGTCCCTCTTCCACGACAGTCTTCAGTAGGGCTTCACCGTCTAGTTGTTCTATTTTCTGGATGAGATCACCGTCTGCCTCGTATATCCATTTGATGGTTTTCTCTACAGGCCCGCTGCCTGCCGGTGTGTAGTAGAATCGTGTTCCGTAATGTGTGAAGTCAGTGCTTGCCACACACTTCACAGACTTTGCGCTACGACCAGCCTTACTGACGGCGGTGGCTACGGCTTTGCCTACCATTTCACAAATTCTGTAGTTATGACTTGAAATCACTATTGGTACAATCTGAACAGGCTCCTCTTTGCTCAGGAATTGGAGAAATGGCAGCTGAACTTCTAGTGAGTGCTCGTTGGCGTGAGCCTCCCAGCTTTCTTCAACACATGGAATTTTTGATTGGCTGCCGCACTCAAGTATGCTCTCGGCCAGCTCTGTATCAATAGGACATTCTCCCAAGGGAGTAGCCCAGGTACCCTCTGTCATAACTGCTGCCCCTTGGAGTGGCATTCTCATGTGTTTTGGCCCAATTAACACGAAGGTTTCGGGGAACCCGTCTCTTGCCAGTTCTGCAAAGGTGTGCGCTGCTACAGGACCTGAATAAAAAAACCGGCATGTGGGGATATTCCAGCTATGATGTTTCCCTTGCGTTCTTTGCTTATCTTGGGAATCTGTCCTATGCTTTCCATGAAACAGTCGTTTATTGTCTTTCTCAGTTCCTCTTTGGTTGAGGGGTAGAATGAACCACTTACTGTTGGATGCCTTACTCGTCCCATTTCATCACCACCTAAACAAGGTACACGCAGGCTGTAATCCCGTTCTTTGGCAACGGTCATCATCGTTTCACTTAAAATCTTAATGGGCCCGGTAATGAGGCGCTGCAACCGAGCTGAAAGAATCAGGGCGATACCC
>CBDVBC010000189.1:0-4245 GCA_965372125.1 Candidatus Hermodarchaeota archaeon
ACTGGGTTATCCTAGACTATTTTCCTGATATCACACTCCTGCTTGAACAGACTCTTCTAGACCACCTACTAATGTGGGTTATAAACGGAGTTCTTGCTGGGATAATCGCTGCAGTTGGTGGAGCTGTTGGTGGGACATTAACGTCTCAAAGAGAAACTCGGTGAAAGTTAGCAATCAGTAACGCAAAGGCGTCGTGCTATGACTAACATCCGAAGTTCAATACCTATTCCTTTAGGGATAGTCATAGCCTCGGTCTTAGCCCTCCTAGTTTTTTTCTTTGATGAAGGGACGTTGAACACCCTGGTATATTCAACATATTCCGGATTAGTTGATTCCAGCGCCTCTACTATGTTCTTTGAAGTGGCTTGGTTATTAGCAACATTAGATCGTCTACTCGACTTAGCATCGCTCTTGTCGCTTTTACTCTGGTTGTTTGTTATCATTCTTGGTGTTCTAGCCTTTCGTCAGCCTACTAGCTCGATTAAGATGACTGTAACAGCTCCACTCCTCTGTGGAGGAATCTGGTTGATTTTCGTTTACAAATATACCTCCATCGCTGCATTCACTCTCACAATCTTCTTGTCTTTCCTTCTTTATCGATTCCTGATAACTCTAGGCGTAACACTATTTGGCACTCTTCTATTCTGTTTTCCCTTCTGGTTAGCAAAGCGCCGGCATTCTGAACTAGTTAGGGCCCCTAATCCTGTTCTGTTTATTTGCAAGAAATGCGGTGTCACGTATCGTTCTAACCCTCTAGTCTGCACCGAGTGTGGGGCTGAAGGAGGAGTGCTCAAACAACAATAAAAGAATATACGTTTAATACAATATTATTAAGAAAAACCCAATAAGTATTTGCAAATCTTGCGAAAACCAAAGACTTATATCGATTGGAGACACTAATCCTTAATGCCGGATGGGGCAGCAGTCCTATATCTTAAACTGACCCGATTCCGAATCCCTCACATATAGGCAGAATCCCTCCTAGGGACCTTGACCCGAGTCGTCCTCCCTTTGGGCATCATTGCCCTTCCTCGCCCTCCTCCCTCTTGCTGCCCCCGGCATTATTTTTTCCTAGGCTCTCATTCTTGGTTGGGAAACTGGGTGAGCTACCTCATGCTAAGACTGTGAGGCTTCCTGCTTCAACCACCAGTCTCGATCCCCCAAGTGGGGTTACGGAGGCCTCGGTGTCCACAGATGTTAATTCCCCACGCACCCTAGGCACTCAACAACTTCTTGACAATGCGAGCGCAATTCATCACCACGTTAAAGCGTTGGTGCTTTCTTGCTTAGCTACTAGTAAAACTTAACTCCATTCTTCTGGTAGGTACCAGAGGCGGCCCAGCAGTTCTAGGCTGCTTCACTTACTCTGAGGAGAATCTTCTTAGTTATTGCGAACTCGAGAACCTCAACTATCGCGTATTCCGGGAGTCCAAGGAGAAATGCAATGGTTTTTACATCTCGTTTACCGTCTACAAGTAAAAGTACATCAAGGGCAGAAGGACCGAATTTATCAAAGAGAGAACTTCCTATTGGCGAGCCTTCGTCAAGGGCTGCTGAAAGCGTTTCACCGCCTTGAGGTACTGAGGATAACGTGATGGATGGTTCAGATGAAGTGGAGGGGGATATTTGGGGAGAGATTGCCGTAGCGGGTGGAGAGTCAGGCAAAGCAAGTGGCGTGGAGGATGATGTACTCAAAGTGGGTTCGGGAGTAACCTGGGGTGATTGTGGACTAGTCACCTCGTCTGTTGAAACAGTAGTGACTATAGAGCTAGCTGGCTCGGCTGGTTTCTCAATTGGCGCCATTGTTTTTACAATTCGGAGCTCAAGATCCTTAAGGGCTAGAAGTGTTGCCTTTGTTTTAACAACTGCTATACCCAAAGAGAGGTTAGTAGGGAACAACACGGCTAGCAGCCAGTCATCAACTATTTTTGAAATGATGACAAGACCCTGATCAGTATTGACGGTTAATTGACTGATTTTTCCCTCATAAAGCGTAACTGTCCTTTGGACCATTTGCTCAGTGCTATTGTCCAGCGTACTCTGAAATACCTGGTTTTCAGGAGATACTATGCAAAATGCCTTGACCATCCGGTCAAATCGAAGATTATCGAGAGCTCGCTGAATTTCCTTCGACAAGACTGGACACATATCCCTTTTTATTGATTAATTGGTACTGTGATTTTCCGCTCTTTAATGTTTGCGCAACATTAGCCGGTCATGTTGATTACTACATCGGTTTCTGCGCTTTTTATAACACCAAACCCTTTTCGTTCTAGCTGAATAATTGTGCCAAGCTGAACCTCGCTCAAAGCTCTTTCACCTATCCCTTTCTCCACGCGAAGACTATTGGGGTTCAATTTATCGCCGATGTATAACGCTTTAGGTGTATTCAGCAATATTGGAACCGAATCATTGACCACCCACTGAATTTTAAGAGTGGCTGCAGCGAGGTCGTTGCCAGCGTATGTGCAGTGCAATCCTTTCCGATCTTTATTTTCCACACGAACATTGTATAGGTGTTTCAGACGGAAGACATCCCCTTTCACTAGTCTTTGGGCATCTGCTCCGTCGATGAAAACTTGTTGGTCAACGTTGATGGTTCGCGTACCTCGTTCTGTGTAATCGGGGTGAAGGGGCAAGACCGCTTCAGTAGGTTTTCCATCTTCTAACGTAACAACTACCGGGTTGGTTACACAATAATATCGGTTTGCTAGAGGATCAATAATTCGACGATTGATTCCTAAAATCAACGCCCAATCGATGACTGGTTGAGCAAGGCTCATACCAACCTCTCGCGTAATCTCCTTAATGGTCTCTGGGACAATTCCACGATTGCGTAGAGCTGACAAAGTCGCAAGTCTGATGTCATCCCATCCAGAAATCACTCCAGATTCAACGAGAGGGCGAATGCGCCTTTTACTTACCGGTGAACCCTCTATCGAGACACGCGAAAATTCCTGAATTATTGGTTGAGATAATTCGAAAAGGCTACGGATGTAGGCCTGTAATTCGCCGCGGCTGGCAAATTCATTACTCCGAAGTACGTGGCTGATACCATTAAGGTGGTCTTCCAGTGCCACAGCAAAATCATAGGTTGGCCAGAGTCTAAACTTCTCTCCTTGAAAGGGATGCGGATGTTCGATGATACGAAAGATATTGGGATCTCGCATTACCGCGTTCTCATGGGTCATGTCGATTTTCAGCCGGCAGACCAAATCCTCTTCGTTGTATTTGCCCCCTAGAATGTCATCCCACATTCCTAGATTTGTTTCCCTTGCGGTATCGCGGTGAGAGCAGTCGACTCCTTCTCGTCGCTTCTCCTTAATAGAGTCTACTGGACATGAACACATGTAGGCATCTTCCCTTTCAAGAAGCTCCCGAGCTCGCTTGTAGAAGAGTGGCACGTCATCTGAAACTTTGATTTCACGGTCCCAATCTATTCCCATCCAGCGGTATCCCTTACGGAAGGCTTCATAATATTCTGGTTGCACAAGACGAGGGTTTGTATCCTCGAAACGTAGTATAATACTTCCCTCGTACTTACGTGCATAATACCAATTGATGAAGCCAGCATATGCATGCCCGAAATGAGGATAACCGCTAGGTTCTGGAGGTAATCGCGTCATAACATGTCCAATCTCTGCACCAAGCAAGGAAGGCAGCTCTTTTACTCGGCGTTCATGACTCACCTCTAACAATTCTGGAGCAATGGATTGAAGTTGAGTCCGCTGTTCCCCAAGAGACAAAGCGTTGACCTGTCCGATTATCTCCTTTACCTGATCAATGATATCTCGAGCTTGGCGGCGAAGGTCAGGTCGTTCAGCAAACAGTTTTCCGATAACTGCATTGGCGTCTGCTTTACCCTCATACTTTACAGCGTTTGCTAAGCTGTATTTCCTGATTAGTCTCTCTAACACGAGGCTTTCCTTTGTCAATGTGGATTCGCCTACAATTATTACTAACTAGTCTTGGAAACGGGTGTTGCTAGCACTTATGCCTTTTGCGGCTAGCTAAGGTAGTTGCCCTTTCTCCATAATTCGATAGAGGACCTGAGCATCTAGTACTTGGAGCCATGAGATTCTGCCCGGCATAAATTCTGTGCTTTGACCTGAGAAGACTTTCTCGATACAATCTGCCACTTCTTCTTTTGTTTGTTGACTGACATCAACCTCAAAGATTTTTTCGACAGGATGCCGGTGCAAAGCTTGGGAAGTGCATTCACCCAGAATCTCCGCTTGTATATTC
>CBDVBC010000190.1:0-4245 GCA_965372125.1 Candidatus Hermodarchaeota archaeon
TGTTAGAGATTACAACGAATGGCGGCGAAATAATCATCGACTCTGACGAAACCCGTCTAGGACGCAATGAAGTCAGAGATGCTGCCAAACAACCAGTACCGGAAACTCAGTATGAATACATCTCTCGAGTAAAACCAGACAAGGAACAGTTCCGCATCCTACGTGAAGGAGGTCAATTCTTCATCGAGGACAGGGGAAGTTCAAACGGAACTCAACTCAACGGTGAACAGATTCGAGGGAAGGGTCGACAGCCCCTCCGAGACGGAGATAAAATCGGCTTCGGTAGCTTCGAAGCGGTCTTTAGAACTCTATAGCATAGACATTCAATACGGAGCTAGAAGGGATCTACTCATGGGTTCAGTTATGGCTATTCCTGATTATCAGCCCGGAGATGTCATCTCCAGCGCTGAGGGAGATTTCACCATAGAGAAGCGCTTAGGCGGCGGTGGCTTCTGCACTGCCTATTTGGCGAAAGATAAGGCTGGCAAAGAATGTGTCATTAAGCACTTCACGCAGCACTCCTTACACAAACGCAAAACCTATTGGTCGCGTGAAGCTGCTGCTCTCCAGGCATTAACTCAGTGTTCAACGACTAGGGTCATGAATTTCGTCAGTGCTTTCAGCGTCGAAAGAAATGGGGTTGAGGAGTATCTTCTGGCAATCGAATTCATCCCAGGGGTCTTGCTCAAGGATTGGGTCCCAGCAAATTTCCCCATTCCGTACGAGCAGGTCATCGACATAATGATAGCAATCGGTAGGCAAATCGATTTCATGCACAAACAGGACTGGATTCACAGAGACCTCTCACCGAGAAACGTAATCATCATGCCAGACAATTCACCCGTCGTTATTGATTGGGGTGCTGCCAGGGAGCATGTAACCTCTTCTGGTACCCAAGGCGAATACACGATCATTGGTGCACCAGGGATATTCGCACCGGAATGTAAGGTCGGTAGCACAGTCACGCCCCAGACTGACATCTATATGCTTGGAGTTCTCTTCAACTTCTTGCTAACTTCACAGACAAGAATAGACCCGCTGAACCCATTGCATACTTCTCAGGAAATCACCTTCGAGCTTCATCCCAGGGATTATCAATCTGAGATTCCCCAGATCTTTGATGACATCGTCAGCAAGTGCACGAAGGAGGAGTCCTCGAATCGTTATTCCTCCGTCGAGCAGCTAATCAAGGTTCTTGAGGGGTCCCGAGACAAGTACAAGGGCGTTGAATGTCCTCATTGCCACGAGATAGTACCCAAAACCAAGAAATGCTCAAAATGCGGAGAATCCCTGCGAGTTGATGTAGCCACTGTTCCCGTTCTCCAGATACCCTTCATAGGCGGCGAAGTACGAATCAAACCTCACGCTGTGATCCATCGAGGGACTATCATGGATTCTCGTGTCGGTCTCTTGGAGGATATCGGTCTCAAGATATTCACAATCATGTCGCGAGAAGAGTCGGGCGGGAATTTCACAATTGCTCCCGACAAGTCCGACACAGCATTGTATTGGATAAAGGATCTGGGAACGGCATCAAGAACAACAAATCCTCTCATTATTGACGGTAAGGTTGTCCCCAAGCAGCAATGGATTCCCATTCAAGACGGAAGCAGCGTTGCTGTTGTCGCTGGAGAGAATCGTATTGACATGAAGTTCATCCTCCAGAGAAAAGTTCGAAAGAAAGAACTTGTAGACTAGGAGAAGAAAGAGATGCCAGAATACCACAAGGGACCCATTCTGCCCACCTATACAATCGCTGGACTGACAAGGACCGGTGGACGGAAGGCGAATGAAGACAGTATTTTTGTTATGGAAACCGACCTCCTGATGATGTGCAGTATCAATCCTGCCTATTGGTTTCGCGGCGTTCTTGCCGTGGTTGCTGATGGCATGGGTGGAGGCGACTACGGCGAAATTGCTTCTAGCCTAGCAATCAGGGTTTTTGTGAAAGAGTTTCTCGGATATGTCCTTGATAGCAATACGTCGACTAGCTATGATGAAATCCGCGCTACAGCGAATAAGGCCATGAAGGTAGCTTTTCAAAAGGCTAATGAAGCTGTTTTCGAGGAAGCCAAACGATGCGGGACTTCCGGAAACATGGCGACGACTATGGTTGCTGTATTCACGATTGGGAACTGGGGCATTGTAGGAAATGTTGGTGACAGCCGCTGCTATCTCCTTGAATCCAGTGGACCTCCTTCCCGCCCGGTTACCCTTGATCACTCCAAGGTGATGGCAATGGTGCGTGCTGGCGAAATCACCTATGAGCAGGCAAGAACCCATCCACAGAAGAATATCATCACTCAGGGTGTTGGCATCAACAAGGTCGTTAGCCCAGATATCAAGACCCTTGTACTTGGGGAGCAACATACACGAATCGAGAAAACCCGGAGGAAACGGAGTGCCCTGCCCACATATCTTCTTCTCTGTTCAGATGGCCTCTCTGATGTTGTTTACGAGAAGGCAATATGGGATGTTGTCTTCGGAAAGGGTAAAGGCCGATCTACTGATTTAACCGAGAGAAGAAAGACTCTCGAAAATAATTGCTTGAAATTGTACAAACTAGCGATGAAGAATAGGACGACGGATAATGTTTCGATTGTACTCGTTGACTTGACTGACGCTCTTTCTGATCCTGATATCGATGGTACGACGATTCGAGGAACCTCCTAGATTTGATTGTGGAGACTTGGATGCATGAAGTGGGGTGCTATCCTTTCAGAGGGAAATGTAGCCCAAATCGGTCGTGTGAAGTTCAAGATTAAGCGGCATGTGCGTATCCCACTGGGAAGCGGGGCACACACATACACATATGCTGGGGTTAAACAAACGAAAGGCAGTGCAGCTAAGTCTTCTAAGTTATTCTTTCTTAAGCAGTTTGTCGATCGGCGTCCAGAACAGCGTGCCAAGTATTACATTCGTGAGATTAACAACCTCACTAGATTGATTCACCATCCTAGTGTTACAAAGATTGTGACTTGCTCTGTTCCCATTTCCAAGCTTCTAGGGTATAGTCGTGATTACAATCCTGAGCTTCGTCAGCAGGAGCTTGCTAGATTACAGAAAGAGGCAGAGAGATTGGCTTATGCGGCGAAGCCTCTATTCTTGGTGCAGGAGTTTGTACATGGAGAGCTTCTCCCGCATTGTATCGGCGAACTCAATTTTCAGGAGCGCCTCTTTGTATTCCTGAACGTGGCTAGCATTGTGAAGTACCTCCACAGCGTGGATGTGGTTCACCGAGATATCAAATCTCACCATGTCATGATTCGCAAAAGCAGGATACAGCCCCATGACCCTGTCTTATTGGATTTGGATGGGGCCCGAGACATCTCTGAAGTCCAGGTAACCTGCTCAAACACGGTGTGCAAGACCACCCTCTCAATCCAGGAACCAAACTGCCTGAAATGCGGTACACCAGTTCCAGTTACGTGTCCTCGCTGTGGTAAGCCAAACAGCCGGATGGAAAGTTTCTGTGCCGATGACACTTGCCGTGCACCCCTGTATGTCATTTCAAAAGTCACTGACCTCTACACACCAGGATGGGAAAGCCCTGAACAACGGGGCTTGATATCTGAGGGAGTTTCCAAGCTCACCGACCAGTACAGTCTCGGACTCCTGCTCTATTTCCTCCTTACTGGTAAGGAAAGACCAGAGATGATGCCGACCGTTAGTTCAGATTATGGCTTGGCTGCAGAACCAGCCTACCCTTACGTGGTTGCCCAACTACACAAGATCATAGAGTCCCAAGATATCAGGGACATGCTTGCTCAGCGATTGACAAGAGCAGTGGTAAGAGCGACCAGCCCTTCGCCGAGAAAAAGGTTCCCAACCGTTGCTGAGTTAATGGATAGGGTTAAAGAAGTCTTTGAGGTTGTATTACAGTACCAGTCTCAGGAAACCCAGAGCAGCTACCTTGTCCTACCTGAAGCAAAACTGGTCAAACCCGTCGAAACAATACGCGACGAGGACAAGGTCCTTTTTGTACACGATGTCAGCAACATACCAAGTGGAACTTTTGTCAGAATAGGCGGGGAGGAGAGTGATATCCAGCTGCCCCCATACATACTGGAACCTGCAAGCGCGGTCCCTGCTCAGCTTTACCTGTTCGCCAGACAATTCAAGCGCTCTAAAGGCCCGGCCCGGTACTTCTACATCAAGGATGGGTTCACCTCCGCACAAACCAAGTTGAAGCGTTACACAAGAGGGGCTTGGGAAGATGTTCTCCCCGGTGAGGTCAGAAGAATC
>CBDVBC010000191.1:0-4234 GCA_965372125.1 Candidatus Hermodarchaeota archaeon
CGCCTCACCATCGCCGAGGATCTGCCCAACGCGATCCCGAACAATGCCTACGCCTACACCGAAGACGGAAAGGTCAAGAACAGCTCGGCCCTCTGGAAGACCGAGGGCTGGGCCTCGACGGTGCTCTATCACATGGCCACCGGCGGCCAGATCCAGAATTTCGATGAAAAGATCCTCAAGGTCATGATGGAGCGCACCCCGCAAACCTTCCGAACCCTCCTCAACGAGTTCGAGCGCCCTTCTCCCCTGAGGCGTAAACCTAAGCAACTGCGGAAACACCTCCAATAGATGAGGCTTCACATAGTAACCACCAACAATCACGCGCTTTACAGCAACAGGCACCACATCCCGTAGCCAACAAGCCAAACGCTCAACGCCCTGCTCGACCCCGGTCTCTGCTTTAACCCGCTGGGCAAGCTCTATATCCGTTGCCGAGGAACCCTGAAGTTTATACTCGAGCAAGCGGAAATAGGCCCAGACAACCCTATCCTCCTTAGACAAACCCGCTACAAGCTTCTCACACGCATTAGAAGCTCGCTTACGAAGACCCGGAGACAACTCACTCCGCAACAATTTCTCAATCGCATCTAAGGTATGGATACCCCCAATCTCCTCCAGACCCAGAATCGCAGCTTTCACCTCGCTTGGTTGCCCCGATTTCAGCACCCCCGCCAATAAGCCAAATACCCGCGAGTCGCGCCCCTCAAACCCGGCTAGAATCCTAGCCAGCTCGGGCTTTAGCCGAATGAGTCCTTCCTGATGTGCTCTGAAAACACTGTCTAGACTGGTGGTTCCATTCAGAGCTAGAAGGCTCTTAGCTGCCGCGCATCGAACAGCCTCATCATTGTCTAACATGAGAGCTCGAATAAGAGACACAACTGCACCGGGGCCACTAGTAATTCCGAACCTTTCAGCAGCCGCCACCCGCATTTTAAGTTCAGAAGCAAATTCTAGCTGGTGTACGAGGAGGTGAGCAGATATCATATCCTCTTGCGTACATCTGGGCAAGAACTGCTTCAGGTAAGGAAACACCTCTAATACCCTCCTACTAACTGGATGCCCAGCTCTTAGGGCACGCCTGACCTCATAAGAGACACACTCCTCACGAAGCCATAGGGACATGATCTTATGCAGCCTACTAGTAATCCTCGCTGTACGTCGGACCTGCTTCAGAAGTTGCCAAACAGGCAGCTCCGGATACTCAATACGCGCTTCTAGCAGCGCAAAAAAGGCGTGAACCTTTCGGGAATCCGCTTCAACGAAGCTCCTTATGACCTCAGAGCTAATCGAAACTCCCATCTCTCGCTGGATTCGAGACTGGATAATTTCAGGGGAATAGCCCTGCCTGTGGAATTCACGAACCCTCCTCCTCTGCGGCATAAACTGAAGCAGGTAAGGAAACCTCTCCAACATCTCCCCGGGAACAGGGTATCCATCAGAGAGTACACGCTTGACATCCTTGGGAACCCGCCCGTCAAGCCAACCAATCACTGTACTCAAACTCCTCTTAACCCCTG
This sequence comes from Candidatus Hermodarchaeota archaeon, assembly GCA_965372125.1. Taxonomy (GTDB): domain Archaea; phylum Asgardarchaeota; class Hermodarchaeia; order Hermodarchaeales; family Hermodarchaeaceae; genus YT-063. The sequence goes on from CBDVBC010000191.1 coordinate 1,518, forward strand.
TCTCCTCGATGGCTTTTCGCGCAAGATGCGTATTGGTGGCATCAGGGAATCGCCTGTGGAGTTCGAGGAGGTGGAAGAATGCATCAACGACTTCTCGATCAATCTTCAGGCGTTCTGCTCCCTCCCTAATAATCGCCTTAATGCCCTCATCGACAAGTGTAACCTGCCTGCATAGCTTCATCAATCAAATGTCCAATTATGGGCTGCCGTGCGTTATCGCGAAGATGCTGCCATCGGGGCTCCTTTGGTACCCAAAACACATTCTCAGCCCTGTATTCGTCAGGGTCCTCAGGGTCACTGTGCTCAGTTGCTGAAACCTTTTGGTGCATCAGCTCGAAGGAATCTGAAACATACTTCAGGAAAATTAAACCAAACACTACATGCTTGTACACAGCTGCACCCATATTACTGCATAACTTATCAGCAGCCGCGAATAGCCTACTTTTCAAATCTTGACTCGACTTGCTAGTGCCCGCCACCATTATCAGGTCTCCCTAACATCCAATCTATAACCTAACTTATTCTACTTAAATAATGTGATATAATAATGCAACAGTACACGAAAGCCAAAAAGTACGCAAGGAGAGGTGGTGTTGCCTAAAGGCAACACATAGTGAGCAAGCTTCAAGCCAACCCATCGAGGCCTCATCAATCCTTGGGTTTAAACTAACTAGCAGGTTCCTCGGCTCTTTGGTTCCTGCCAGACTTTCCTCCCTGTTGAGGCAGGTACTGTCTAAGCATGGAGTACCTCCGTAGAACACTCTCAGGGACAGAGTAGCCACTCCTAAGGGCAGCCCTGACATCATACGGAACTGCACCTTTGCCTGAAATCCATTTCACCATGGTACCCAATTCATGAGATATTCCCGTCTCTTCACGAACCCTACGCGCCAAAGTCTTCGGAGGTACATCAGGCGAACACAAATGAAGTCCAACAAGACGGAAGAAAGCCCCAACCACCCTCTCATCAAAACGCACCCGCCCAACACCCACAGCGGGGTCCTCCTGACTGGATTCTCTTGTCCTCTGCCACTCACCGGGCAAGTACTGCCGCAACTGCGGGTTCGCCTTGAGAATCTTCGGGGGAACAGGATACCCATCAGAAAGAGCGCGCCTAACATGCCGGGGAACCCGCCCCCTCAACCAGCCCACCAAAACGTTCTTGTGGTGCCTGATACCGGTTTCCTTCAAGACCCTACCAGCTAAAGTCTTCAAAGGACTGTCTGGGGACCGCCTATAGAGTTCAAGGACTTTAAAGAAGGACTCTACAATCTTTTCATCATACTTCAAGCGCGCCTTCCCCTCCTCAAGAATCCTCAAAATTGTCTTCGAACCTATCTTGATGCCCCACTTTTCATGAAGCGCTTGCTGAATCTGATCAGTGGTGACATCAGGTTTTTCACCACACTTGAGAATAAAACGGATTAAGGGTAGGCTATCAACCGGAGGAGGTGAGGGATACCGAAGAATCCCGCTTGAATACTGCCTAAGAACAGGTATCTTCTCCAAGAACTTCTCAGCGACTGGATAACCCGCCTTAACAGCCCTCTGGACTTCCGGCGGAATCTGGTTTCCGCGACGCCAGCGACGCAGCACGCCACTATACTCTTCTGGGATATCGGTGTTTTCGCGGACATGCCTGAGTAGTTTATGGGCAGTCAAGCGTGGATACTTAACCCACTCCCCAAGCAGTGTGAAAAACGCCTTAACCTTGGGGTGATCAAAGTCAGGCCCCTCAGGTCCTTCTACTAGGTACTTCAAAGCCTTCGGGCTAATCGAAACCCCAAACTCCTGCAGGATTCTTTTCTGGATTGCGTCTTGGGAGAGGGCTTGCTCGTTGAGTTCGAGAACTCTTCTTCCTTGTGGCGTGAACTGGAGTAGTTGGGGATAAGCCTCCAATATAGGTGGTCTGACAACATACCCGCTCACAATGGCTTGCTGAACTGGCACCGGCACTGCTTCACGTAACCACTTTGTCATAGTGGGAATATTTCGCTCCACTCCCGTCTCTTCCCCGACCTGCAGGGCAAGCTCCCTTAGAGTCATCGATGGACTCTCAAGTTTATTTCCCAGCACCCGGAAATAGGCCCAGACAACTCTATCATCGTCGGACAAATCATCTACAATAATTTTGAAAGACCTAACAGTTTGCCTTTGAATATCCGAGGATAACTTGCCTTGCATTAATTCCTCAATTGCATCCAATGCCTGGATACCTCCCAGCTCCTCTAATCCTTCGATGGCAGCTTTAACCTCATATGGGTGCTCTGATTTCAGTAAACCAGTCAAGAACCCGAATATTCGTGAATCAAGTCCTCCAAATCTTGGTAATATTCTGGCTAGTTTCGGTTCAAGCCGAATATGCCCCTCTTGGTGTGCCTTTATGATGATGTTAACACTATCCCGCCCCCTCAGCGCAGTAAGGGCTCTTGCTACCGCACATCTTACCTCCAATTCCTTATCAGAAGAAAGTGCACGCACCAGAGAAGACAATGCACGGGGACCACTTGTTCGTCCAAGCCTTTCAGCGGCAGCCGCTCTTACACTTGGTTCTGGAGAGGACTTCAGCTGACGTATGAGGAGCTGAGATGGTATCGAACCAGCCTTAATGACTCTAGGTAAGTACTGCCTCAGGTACGGGAACGCCTCTAATACCTCCTCATCAACAGAGTATCCGTTTCTTAAGGCGTGCCTGACTTCTATGGGAACATACTCTT